>JAFYEU010000121.1 GCA_017544105.1 Bacteroidales bacterium | reverse complement strand
GACATTGATCAGGCGGCCAGTCAGGTAGTTCGGCACCCTGAACTGGTGATTGTCGATGTCGGTGACCCAGAAATAAGAAGATATGTTGTTGATGTCGAGAAGGTTGAAAGCTTCGACATAGATGCCTGCGTTTTTGATAGAGCGCAGGAACTTGGACTTGTGCTGCATCCTGTCGCGGCTTTGCTCGAGGAACATGAACGAGAATCCGAGATCGACGCGGCGGTACCAGCTGTCGCCCTTCATGCGCAGGTAGGTGGGGGCGTTGGGTGCGCTGTAGGGCATGGGCGTGGCGAAGACGAAGTTGAGGTGGACGCGGAATTGCGGGAATCCAGGCACATGGTCTTGAAAGAAGATGTTGAAGGAAGCTCGCTGGTCGGTGGGGCGGGGGATGAAACCAGGCTCCACCAGCTGGCCGTTGTCATCGTAATAGTAGTCTCCGATGATGTCTTCTGCGGTCTTCATGAGCGACACGGCCACCCATGATTCCAAGCCGCGGATAAACTCGCCGCTGAGTTTCATCTCAATGCCGGTGGCATAGCCGACGGCATCGTTGCGACCGCTGTAGGTGATGCGCACATTGTCCAAAGTGTAGGAGATGAGATGGTCCATGTATTTGTAATAGACCTCCGTGGTGAATTTGAAGGGCCGCTTCCAGATGAGGAAATTGTAGGCCGAGGAGGCCACGATCTGGTAGGAACGCTGAGAGCGAATGTCGTGGTTGAGGGTGCCGTCGGGAAGGCGCATCTCCCGGTAAAAGGACGGCTGGTAGTAGAGGCCCGTCCGCAGGGCGAAGGTCCAGTCGTGTCGCCAACGGGGATGATAGGTGAAGGCCAGTCTGGGCGAGACGGTGAATTCCTTGGGACTGAAGGTCCAATAATGAAAACGCAAGCCGCCATTGAGGATGAAGCGCGTCAGACTGTCCCCGTCGATTTTCCAGCTGTCCTGCACATAGCCCGTGAAGCGGAAAGTGTTGAGGTCGTTGGCGGAGACCAGGTAGTTGCTGCCGGCGATGTCCAAGATGCGCGCGGGATCGTCCAAGGGAAGTCCTATGCCGATGTCGGAATGCAGGAAAGGCAACGAATAGCCCGAAGAGTCGCGCATGGTCCACTCCTTGATCTGGTCGTGGATGATCTCGTTCTGCGCTTTCAGGCCCCAACTCAGGGTGTTGTAGTGGGGCAGCTGATGCTCACCGATAAGGTTGGCGGCCGAGACTATCGAACGGATATGGTTGCGCGCATGCTCCAAGAAGGTGCCGTAGCCGCGGGCATCACCCAACTCCACTTCTCCAGTCCCTAAGTCGGGCTTGAGTTCGTTCAGCATATACTGGCTTTGGATGTCGTAGGTCTCACTCTCCTTTGAGAAGTAGGAGGAGAGAATCAGCTTGTAGAGGTCTTTGTTGTTGGGATGGTAGGAAAAGGTGAGCCCGCCCAGGTAGTTTTCGTAGGTGTCCACCTCCTGCCCATCAAAATAGACCGTGCAGCGAATCATATCTTGCGCGGTCCCGAAGTCGGTCTCGCGATCGAAAGGCTGGTATAGGTATTTGTTGCGCGACAAGTTGCCCAGGAAGCTGATGTCGAATTTTTTCGTGATGTCCCACTTGAGCAGCATCTGGGTGTCAAAGAAGCGAGGCTTGTAGTCGCCTTTGGTCTCCATCGACTTCAGCAGGTAGGTGTTCGACTTGAAGCGAGCCCCGATGAGGAAGGAAAAACGGTCATTCACGCACCCTTCGGCGTGGGCGGTGGCCCCTAGAAAGCTGGCAGAGACGGAACCGCCATACTGGGAGGGCGTTTTGTACTGGACATCGAGCACCGAAGAGATCTTGTCTCCATATTTGGCGTCGAAGGCACCGGCCGAGAAGATGACATTGCCCGCCAGGTCGGTGTTGACGAAGCTCATGCCCTCTTGCTGCGCATTGCGGATCAGGAAGGGTCGGTATATCTGTATGTCGTTGACAAAGATGAGGTTCTCGTCGTAGTTGCCGCCCCGTACGTTGTATTGCGAACTCAACTCGTTGGTGGAGTAGGTGCCAGGCAACATCTTGATGATCGATTCCATGCCGCCCCCTGGGGAAGGCATCTGGAAACTCAGCTTGGGGTTGACGCTCACGTAGCCCTGCTCACTCTCCGCCCGGATGGAGACCATCTCCAACGAACTCGCCTGCGCCGGCAAGACGACGGACAGGTTGCGCACCTCCCCGGAATGAAGCTGGATGGTGATCAGGGTGTCCCGATAGCTGAACTGCTGGAACAAAAGCCGGATGTTCACCCCTGACGGCAACTGCATGGTGAACTGGCCGTAATGGTTGGTGAAGGTGGAGACGTTCTGGTCCACCGCAATCACCGTCATATTCTCCACAGGCACGCCCATGTCGTCGGTGACCGTGCCCTTAAGCGTGCCGCGCTGCCCGTACAGGACACCGCTTAATAGACTCAAAAGCACAGCTAATATGACCGGTAACTTGTTCAATATGGAGAAATTTGACTTTATACTATCGTGAATTGGCTTAAAATATTGTGTGCAAGCAAAAAAAAACTGCCATAGCGATACTATAGCAGTTTCTTCTCAAAACCTTATTAAATCTTATAAAACGCCCTTTTCAGATGCTTCAACAAGACATTGGTAGATACCTTTCTTGTTGATGTTGCGCATTCCATGTGCGGAAACCTTCAGAAGGATCCACTCATCCAATTCGGGAACATAAAATTTCTTGGTGTGTAAGTTGGGCTTGAATGTTCTTTTGGTCTTAATATTAGAGTGAGAAACATTATTGCCAACAATAGCTTTCTTTCCAGTGATTTGACAAACTCGTGACATTTCTTATCTGTTTTTATGTATGAATAATCTTTGTATAAATCGGAGCGCAAAAGTAGTATTTTTTTTCGAATTGTCAATCTGTCCAGAATATTTTTTTACACATACCATTAATTATCAGAAACACAGCGAATTGAATATGCGTCCATACTATTTTTGGTTTTGATTTTTCCTTCCGCGCAGTGACTGGTGAACTCCAAAGTCGTCACTTTGCCGGTGTAATTTTCGTATTTTGAGGTCCAAAAACGGGTTTCGAAATAGAGGTTTTCGAAGCGTTGTTTTTGATGGTCGAAGAATCCGGCGGGCAGGGCGGAGAAGCCGGTCTCGTTGCTGCCGCCGCCGTCCCACCAATAGAGGGGTGATCGTAAAGCGTCGTTCCAGGTGCTCAGCGCCTCCATCTCTGTCCCCGTGGGCAGCCTCCACCCCGCCGGGCAGATGCCCTGCCGCCGGGCCGGCCCCTCATAGGTGTTGCCCGTCACGGTGTCCATAGCATCGTACCAGTTGTAGAGATAGCCGAACCGGGCGCTGTTCTCGAGGCTGTCGGGGTAGAGGTACGAGTGGTAGCGGTAGATGTGCGGCACCTCACGGCCGTCGCTGTAGTGCTCGGAGCGCAGGTTCTCGCGAGTCCAGCAGAGGCCGTCGATGCGTACCGTCTCGTACACGTTGCCGTCATAGTCGATGGCGGCAGGACAGGGCGTCTCCAGCACGCGCACGAGCAGGCTGTCGCGCAGGAGGCCGCAGCCACTCCCTTCGATCTCAAGGCGATAGATGCCCGCTTGTGCCTCGTCCTCGATGACAAGCTGGGTCTGCTGGCTCTCCGCCTGGAATCCGCCGGGCCCGCTCCAATGGTAGAGCACTTCGCCTAGAGAGATGCCATACAAATGGCAGGTGTCGCCCGGATAGTAGGTGGCGTACATCTCCCCGTCTTCAGCCCAGGCCTTCCCCGCCAGGTCCAGGTTGGCCACGGTGATGTCGGTGCTGAAGTGGGCGCCGCAGGCATCGCGCATCTCCACGGAGAGGGTCTGCCCCAGCCGGATGGGCATGTCGAGGAAGTCGCCGCTCTCGTTGACGGCCAGGGGCGCTCCCTGACTGCCCGCCTCAGGGAAGAGGGTGTACTGGTATGGAAGCAGCCCCTCCCGGCCGCGCGTGCGCACCACCCCGACGGTGTCTTCAGCATGACAGACGTATGCATAGAGGTGGTCCAGGGCGATGGTCCGCTCCTCCCAGACGATGGTGGTGTCCCACACATAGCAGGGGTTCAGGTCTAGCAGAGAACCGTCCTCTTCCGGCAAGGCATACATGCTCAGGATGTAGGTGCCCGGGAC
This sequence comes from Bacteroidales bacterium, assembly GCA_017544105.1. Lineage (GTDB taxonomy): Bacteria > Bacteroidota > Bacteroidia > Bacteroidales > WCHB1-69 > F23-D06. The sequence continues at coordinate 4,786 of JAFYEU010000121.1, read as the reverse complement.
CCCGATGGTCAGCGTGTCACCCACCTGCCCCGAGTTGGCGTTGTGGGCTACCGCCTCCGTCTGGTGGATGTTGAAGTAGGTGGCCGTCTCCACCGATTCCAAGGTGTAACGGCCGGCCACCGGCACGACCTTCAGGCCCGTGCAGGCAGGAATGAACGCGAACTGCGGCCGCTCCGCCATCTCCGGTATCCGCTGGTAGTCCACGTCGGTGACGATCGTGTCGTTCTCGTTGTCGCAGTCGTGCGTGACGACCCACACGTATCGGCCGTTGGGCAGGTTGGTGGCGGTGACCTCCAAGGAGGGGAAGGTGCTGTTCGCGCTCGGAGAGTAGCGTCCGATACGGTAGCGCCACCCCACAGTGCTGTCCGCGGGCGTGAAACCAATGTCGTTGGAACGCCTCAACACCGCCGTGAAGTTGTAGCGGTTGTCATCCGGACTGCTGATGATCCGGACAGTGTCTTTTCCGTAGGTCATGAAATAGCTGCCAGTGGAATCGGCGATGGAGTAGGTGTAACCGTTCCGCTGGAAGATGCCGATGGTCCGCTCAACCCCGTCGCAATGGCGATGATCCACCACGGGCATGTCCTCCCATCGGTAGAGCTTCTCGGTGGCCGGCACCACATTGTCTCCCATGTTGTACTTGTATTTGTAGAGATAGCTGTAGAGCGGGGAGTGGTTGCGGTCGAAGATCTCAAAGACGATCGAGTCGCCCGTCAGGAGGGAGTCGATGACGCTGACGACACTCCATTTAACGGTTGGGGAGGTGCTCTCCTGGATGAAAAGCACCGAGTCTCTGCTGATGTCGGTGACCTTGATGGTCAGGGGCATGGTGATATAGCTGTGGTACTTCATGCCGGTCTTGTTGTCCTGGAGGAAGCCTGGCGCCGTGTAGAAGTCTTGATGCCATACGTTGACGCTGTCGCCGTGGTAGTTGTTGACTGACTGCACCTGATGGTAGCTCTGGTTGGACATGGCGTAGCGTTCGTAGGCCATCCCCGGATTGTGGAAGCCGGAGCAATCGTAATAGGCGCTCCCTTGATATAAATATTGTATTCGGGTGTTGATGGCGTACACATTGCCGCCTTGAGGGTAGATCTTGAAAGGGAAGGTGATGAGCGTGTCTTGGCAGTGCTTGGGCCGGATCTGCAGCTGGCAGGTTTGGAACCAGATGTCGCCGTAGTTGTCGAAGGCGCTGACGGTGTCGTGCAGGAGCGTGCTCCCGTTGAGGGGCAGCAGCGGCATGTCGTGCCAGCGGGTGGTGTCTGGCTGTGCGCACCGCGAAGGGTTGATGAAGCGGTACTCGTAGAGGCTGCTCTCCTGACTCATATAGCGATAGTAGTCATCGTTGCCGACGGTGCCAGAGCTCATCCGGAAGGTCTCCTTGAGGGTGATGACGTTGTGGCTCGTCGGGTCGGGGCTGCTGTTGCGCAGCAGATGGCTGTAAGCATTGGGGTCCATCTTCAGGGTGGGAATGAGCACCTCCATGTCGGGCACATGATAGCCGCAGCCGTCGTAGGCGCGCACCCGATAGCGACCCGCCGCCAGACTGTCCAGGTCGTAGTAGCTGTGGTAGTCGGACTGCAGAGGGCTGTTGCCGTGATGTTGTAGGGTGTCGAAACGGAGGGTGCGGATCGGGAGGGTGTCAGCGGCATCGATCCGTAACAACTCCACCTGGTAGGGGAAGGTACCGCCCTCCATGCGCAGTTGTGCCCATCCCGTAGGTTGGCACGACAGGGAGGGGACGATGCCGTATGGCTCCGAGAAGGAGAAGAGGTGGGAGGACATGCCGGCTGTAGGGATGCGGTAGAGGCTGTCGATGAAAACGTCCCTGACGGTGTCGCTGACGAAGGTGAAGGCCTCGCCTTGGGCCATGCCGGTGGCGCAGAGGGCCGTGACGGCCACGCGGTAGTGGCCTGGACGCAGGTTGTGCATAGAGGACAGTTCGGTGTTGGATACGGAGTCGGCGCCGGTGTGGGGGAGGTAGGAGTAGCGGATCTGCTCCAGCCGCAGGCCGGCGGTGTCTGTCAGGGCGCACTGGATGATGCCGTTGCCCTGGCAGGTGGCCGGCGTGGCTGTGGCCGACAGGCGGATGATGCACTCCTGGGCCGTGAGGGTGTGGATGCTAAAGCATAGGAAGGCTGCCAGGAGAAAGGGGTGGAGTAGGGCATGCCGGAGGCGCTTCTGGCTTGTGCCATGCTGTTTCCAAGCGTTGCTGGTCATAGTGTCGTTGGTTTTGAGGTAGTACATGATATATGGTTTATGAGTGATGATCTAGGATAAACGACGCGGCAAAAATACAATTATTTTTCAAACATATAACAATTGCTTAAACTTTTACTATTGATTGTTAAATGTGGGAAGTGAAGAAGTGATCAGTAAACTGTGATCTGTGAATAGTGATCCGTTCGGGGCAGGCTGCGTCCTCGCTGCATGAGGTTGTGAGGCTATGAAATTATGGGAGCTATATGGCTGATGTCATTCTTGTGTCGATGTCAGATAGCATATGGCAGAGCAATTCCATTTCGCACCGGGTTCGTGCTGAACTCTGTGGCAAGCGACTCCTGCGGTGCGATGAGGACAGGAGGCGCCGTTTCACCCCAGATTGCACTGCGTTTATCTGGGGTTAATAAGATAGTGTCTCTCCGAGACACACTCCCACAGGGTTCGGACAACCTCCTTATGCTCAGCATTTCGGAAACGATCGAAACGGAGACATGTGCGACAGAAGCAAAAATGTGCCTTTGGACGACAGTCTCGGAGAGACTGAATCTTATTAACCCCATACAAGCGTAACGAAGTGAAGCGTAGTGTGGGGTAGAGGAGCACGGGATAGAAACCTCGCGGCGCGGGTGGTGTGTGCCACGAAGCACAAAGCCTGCCCGCCGCGAAAGGGAGGCGCTGACGAAACCCACAAAGAGTCAATCATTATAGGCCGACAAGGAGCCATCAGGTATATAATGCCCTTAATTATTAAACTATGAAATTATGAAGTGGGTGGACTGTAGTTAAAGTCAAAGTTCAAAGTCAAAGTTCTGTCATTAACATTTATTAAGAAATGTAAATTGTTGATTATCAAAAGAAATTTTATAAAAAGTTATCAACAGGGGTACAATATATGGATGATAAGTGTATTTTTGCCGCCGTTTAATTCCTCTTCTTCTAGAAGGGGTGCCCGAAGGGCGGGGTAGTGGCAGTAGGGAATTAGGAATTGACAAAGAGAATATTAATCAAAAAACCTTTTATATGAAAAAAACACTATCAATTTTAGGCGCACTGCTGTTCTTGACAGCAAGCGTAACCATGGGACAAACACCAAACCAAACAAATACCCAGTTTCCAAACCCGGGGTTTGAAAAGTGGGTGAATCATAGTGGTGCCAGTGGAGAAACATCCGTTCCTTATAATTGGCATACCTTTGACGAATGCATCCCAGATATACTATACTCGGGTCAAAGTTCAGCTAAAACAAATCACCATCATAAGTTTACTTCGGGAAGCTACAATGGGAGTAGTTACATTGGGATATATGTTACATCAGTGATTGGAGTAAAAGCAAATGGTGCACTCTCTTCAGGTCGAACCTATGTTGGAAGCACATCAGCAACAAATTCAAATAACTATAACTTTACTCATCTGACGACAAGTTATACTACTCCTAAGCCTCTCGGCATTGGCACGAACCCTGTGCAAACGAGTTCAGATTATAGTACTTCTGGCCATTTTTCATGGAGTTTTGTGGGCTTGCCAGATACGATGTCTTTTCATTATAAAACAGATATGGAAAAATCCGAATGTGAACCTTTGTTTAAAGTCTTTTTACATGGGAATGGAGAATTTCGTGATAGAGCTGATGGGTCTCTCTATTCTGTGAGTAGTACACCTCTATATGGTTGCGCAGTGGATACATTTTCCCAGTCCTCAACGTGGAAAAGAGAGTCTTTCCCTTTTACTTACGATCAACCTGGGCAAGGCGGTAATACATATACCTTTGTGGGTCAGACTGCTTCTTTGAATAGCTATGGTTATTATACTTCTCTGAATAGGCCTACCTATATACTTGCTTCCTTCTCAACCGAGAAAAAAGCGGGAGAGAGTAATCAAACCGCTAATGATGAGTTGTTTATAGACGATCTTTGGTGCATTTACGACAAAGGTCTTTCGAGCTTGACCATTAATGGGACCCCAAATAATACAGCTAAAAATTATTTTAATGCCCAAGAGTTCCTCACACATGAGCCTACGCGTACGTACGATTCTAATGGTAATCCATCTTTTAACAATAGCGGCACGGCCACATGGAATTATACGGATCTCGTCTGTTACACGTCTGATAGCGATTTTCCACAAATAGATGCACGTCCTAAATCCAAGTTGATTACCAATTTTGTCATTACTCAAGCCACTATGGCGAATCCTCATGCTACGATAACGGTGACCCATAATGACAACTCAACCTTTACCTATACGATTGTCTTTACGAATGCACATCCGAAACCTACAGTTACCTTGAATAACGGAGGAACCTACACGGCTTGTGCAGGTGTTCAGATTGATGTGACGGCCTCGGGTGCCTCCTCCTACGTGTGGAGCAATGATCTCGGCAATGTCGCCACTGCGCATCCTACCGCTTCCGGCACCTACACGGTGACAGGTACCAGTTACGGCTGTTCCGCCACGGCCGTGGCCTACGTGACGGTGACCCCGCTGCCAGAAGTGAAAATCAACGGTGCGGTGAGCGGGACGGCCTCCATCTGTCCTGGCAACAACGTCACGCTGACTGCTTCAG
>JAFYEU010000019.1 GCA_017544105.1 Bacteroidales bacterium | reverse complement strand
TGGTCTGCACAATGCGGATGGTATTCAGCAACTTGCCCAATCCTTCCAGCGCGAAATACTCGCACTGCACGGGAATCAGCACCGAGTCGGCGGCCACGAGTGCGTTGAGGGTGATCAGTCCCAGCGAGGGAGCACAGTCAATGAAGATGAAGTCGTAGTCGTTCTTCAGCGCATAGATGGCATCCTTCATGCGGTACTCACGGCGCTCATAGGAGATCATCTCCAGCTCGGCGCCCACCAAGTCCATCGTGGCCGGCAGCAGATGCAGCTGCTGGATGTCGGTGGGCTGGATGGCCTCCACGGCCAGACGGTTATCCACAATACAGTCATAGATGGAGATGGTGTCGTCCTTCTTCTCGAAGCCGAGACCACTGGAAGCATTGGCCTGCGGGTCGGCATCTATCAGGAGCACCTTCAGGTCCAGCGCAGCCACACAAGCGGCCAGGTTGACCGCCGTGGTGGTCTTGCCTACCCCACCCTTCTGATTTGCGATGGCAACGATCTTACCCATTACAGCGTAAAGTCAAGATTGGAAAAATCCTCGTCCAGGTCGCGCTCGTTGAGCTTCTCCTCCGTCTCAAAGTTGACTTCCTCAGGCACCTTGCCCGTGTTGATGAACTCTACCATGCCGTTCAGGGCGTTTTGGAACTTCTCGAAATCCTCCTTGTATAAAAAGACTTTGTGCTTCTCATAGAAGAAAGTGCCCGTAACATCATTGAACTTACGCTTGCTTTCCGTAATCGTTAAATACATTTCACCCGTCTTCGTACTCTTCACATCGAAGAAATACGTTCTTTTACCGGCTTTTACAGCGCGAGATAAAACTTCATTCTTGTCTTGGTTTTCCATAATTTCTTTGTTTTTATTTATCAACTCAATGATGGGGCTCATCATTTTCGTCTCACTGTGATTTATGATTATTTCTGTCTTTTTTGCTGTTGTTTCTGCAGTTGGGCCTGCTGTTTCTGAAGCTCTTCCATCTTGAGCTCCCACTTCGACTTCTTCACCGGCTTCTTCATGTTGGCCTTGAGTTGTTCGTGCAACTTGTTATCATCGACGGCCATTCTGAATATCCACATCTGCAGGAAGGTCAAGATGTTAAAGAGCAGGTAGTAGTAGGTCAATGCCGATGCGAAGTTGTTGAACATGAAGAAGAACATGATCGGCATCATGTACATCATGATGTTCATCATACGCTGCTGGTCTTTGTTGCCCTGGGTCGGGTTCATCAGCTTGTTGTTGATCCAAGTGTAGAAGATGGTGGCGATGGTCATGAGGATCGTGAAGAGGCTCAAGTGGTCGCCAAGCAAGGGCACATGATGACTGAAGTTCCAGATGGAGTCATAGGTGGAGAGGTCCTCGGCCCAGAGGAACGACTGTTGTCGCAGCTCATAGGAGGCGGGGAAGAAACGGTACATGGCGATGAGGATCGGCATCTGGAGCAGCATGGGAAGACATCCGCCGGCAGGCTTGACTCCGGCACTGCGGTAGAGGGCCATCGTTGCCTGCTGCTTCTTCATGGCATCCTCGTCCTTGGGATAACGGGCGTTGATGGCTTCGATCTCAGGCTTCAGCACACGCATCTTGGCCGATGACATGTACGTCTTGTAGCTGACTGGCAACAGTACCACCTTCAAGGCGATGGTCAGCAGGAGGATGATAATGCCGTAGCTCAGGCCATAGACCTCCAACCAGTTGAAGACTGGGATGATGACGAAACGGTTGATCCAGTGCAGCAGGAAGAAGCCCCAGCCCAGCGGGACTTGGCGCTCCAGCTTCATCTTGTAGGACTTCAGCAGTCGGTACTGGTTGGGACCCACATACATCGACATGTTGAAGGAACCCTTGTTCAGGTCCGGCATCTGGAAGTCGAGGGCTGCGTTGCAGTATTTCAACACCTCACGCTCCTCCTTGTCGGGGATGGTGGCGGAGAGGGTGCCGGAATCGAAGGTCTGGTTGTCATTGGCGATCAGGGTGGCCGTGAAGAATTGCTGTTTGAAGGAGACCCACTTCAAGGGGGAGGTAAAGTCCTTGGAGCCGCCTTTGCGCTCATCGATATTGCCTACCTCGTCGGTGTTGTCCATGTAATAGACCGACGTCAGATTCCGTTCGTTCTCGTAGTTTTTCTCCACATTCTTGGGCTCGGCGTCCCACTCCAGCGTGTAGTTATGCTTCGTGGGATAGAGGTAGGGCTCCATGTTGACGAAACGCACCGAATGGGTAAACATGTAGTCATCGGGCGAGAAGGTGTAGAGATATTCGATGTAGGAGTTGACATTGAGGGTCTGGCATTGGAGACTGTCGCCCTGGTTGTTCGGGTAGATACGAAGGGAGAGAGTGTTGTGCGTCTTGTCCACCACCAAGGTATCGCCCTCCATGTCGGAGAGGAAATAGCAGTCGCGCGTGCCGACCTCGGTCTGGTCACGCAGCTGCAAGTTGATGTTGAGTTCATTGGAGCCACCCTCAAAGACCTCCATCAGGACCTTGGCGGAGTCTTTCGGGGTATAACGATACACATCCTTGAGGCAGACCTTGCGCAGGTAGCCGCCCTTCTTGGCAAAGTAATACCAAGCCTTGTTGGTCTCCACCACATAGTCGTCCAGATTGGCGAGCTGCGGGGTCGAGAACTGCTGTCCGGCCGGCACCGTCTCCGCCGGTTGTTCATTCAATGAATCTTGAGCTGTCAACGAGAGCGCATTCGCTATAGAATCCTCCTCCTGTTGCGCCATTTCTTCGAGAGCCTGACGCTCCCGCTCCTGCATTACCTTCCTTGCTTTGTTGGACTGATAGAAACTGAACCCTAGGAACAAGCCAAATATCAGCAACAATCCAATAACCGTATTCCTATCCATATTCTCTCAAAAAATTGGCTGCAAAAATACAAAAAATAATTGTATTATTGCAGCGAAATCATCATCATCATGAAGTCGAACCATTTTTTTGCATGGTTGCTTATTCTCAGCCTGTTGTGCGGAAATCTTGCGGCGACGGCACAGAATGACACCATCCCTTTCCTCTATCGGGGGCACCTCTATTTTAACACCACCCTCAACGACACCATCCGCCTCAACATCATATATGACACCGGAGCCTCCGACCTGTTCGGGGTGGACTCCGTATGGCTGGCTCATTCCGACTGGACGCCCAAACACATGGGCGCTGCCCGATCCGGTGGCGGGGCCGGTTACATGCTCGTCCCACTCATCCTGGATCCCACGAAAATAAACATCGGCAGCATCCAGGAAGACTATGACATGGTTCCGGTCTTCAAACTGCGGGAGGTGGTGGACTGCCATGTTGACGGCATCAAGGGCATCAAAGGCATTGCCAACCAGCCGTTGGAAATCAACTTTGAGCACAACTTGATGATACAGCACAAAAACGGCCTGCCCAACACGGAAGGTTATCAGAAAATCCCCATCAGACACGAAAACAACCGTATATACCTCCAGGCAGAGACCAAAATCGGAGGCACCCTAGTCAAAGGATGGTATCTGATGGACACTGGCAGCGGCGGCTCCGTCACTTTCACCTCCCAAACCGCCAGCCAATTCCAATTCGACACCATATCCGGAAAAAGATATATCAACGATGTCATCCAAAGCGGCCTGGGCGACAAGACTGAGGAATACGCCATCAGCATGATGCCCGACTTCATGGTTATCGGGGACGACACCATCTCGGGAAGGCCTCTCAACTACAAACCTGAAGGCGTGGGAGCTTTCGGCAACGCAGAATACCTGGGGGTGATCGGCAACGCCATCTGGTCAAGGTACAACCTCATCATCGATGCAGAAAATGAGATGCTTTATCTGCGTCGTTTCAAAGAGTTCACCCCGCCAGTACCCACCTACGACTACAGTTTCAGAAATCGCACAGACATATGTAAAGGCTGGTTGGTCTCCAGCCTTACCCGGGAGGGCAATGCCGCCCACGCTGGCATGGCTTTGGGAGACACTATTGTTTCCATCAATGGGAGAAACGTGACCGACTATTCTTGGGAGGAGGAATGGGACATTGACACCATCCCCTTGCAGGCGCTGGACATCATCGGCGCCGACGGCCAGAAAAAACACCTCACGCTGGAGGCGAAGCAATGGTGGTAGGACAATGGCCATTAGCCATTAGCTATTAGCCGTTAGCGGGCAGGGTGACTTTGAACTCTGAACTTTGACTTTGAACTTCTAACTCCTCACAAATTACTTCTTAAACGGCAGCGAGATCATGAAGGTACTCCCTTTCCCCTCGATGCTCTGCACCTCGATCTTGCCCTTGTGCAGGTTCACGATCTTCTTCACATAGCCCAGGCCCAAGCCGTACCCCTTCACATTGTGGACGTTGCCACTGGGCACCCGATAGAAGTTGTTGAAGATCTCGCCCAACGACTTCTTCGGAATCCCGATGCCCTTGTCAGTGACGGAAAGCATGAAATACTTGTCATTGGAGAGGGTGTTGATGAGGATCTCCGGCTCGTGTTCCGAATACTTGATGGCATTCTCCACGAGGTTAACCAGCACATTAGTTAAATGCTCTTTATCTCCGAATATCTTACAGTTATCCGCATTGAGCGCCAGATTGAGAGAGCCATTGTTGCTGTTCACCAGCAGGGCCACACTGTCCACCACCTTCCGGATTAGCTCGTGCATATCCAGCAGCTCTACGTTCATCTTGATCTGCCCCTTCTTCAGCTGCGCTATCTGCAGAATGTTGGTCACCATAGAACGGAGACGCTCATTTTCATCATGGATAATGTTGACATAGGCAGCCTGCATCTCCGGATCCGACTTGGTCACATTGTCGCCCAACGCCTCGCAGGCGAGCGAGATGGTGGAGATGGGCGTCTTGAACTCATGGGTCATATTGTCCACAAACTCATTGGTCACCTCCGACACCTTCTTCTGACGATAGAGGGAGATCAAGGAGACCAAGGAGATGGCGGAGACCAGGAAGAGCAGGAAGAGGATCATGATCACGATGGTGCTCATCCGTTGGAGGAAGATCCCGCGCTCCCCAGGGAAATAGAGGATGATGTAGTGAGGAGAACTCACCTTCTCATTGTATTTCAGGCGGAACACATAATCGCTCTGGAGCATCTTCTCGCGCGGCATATAGGCCGGCTCCACCACAAACTCAGTGGTGAACGCATTGTAGAGGGCAAAGTCGAACCGGGCATCGATGGTCTCCTCATGAAGAGCCTCCTCCAACAGGTTGCGCAGAAGGCTGGGAGACAGCAGCAGCTTCGTCGTGCTGTCGAGCTGCACCATGTTGACATCTACATTCTCCAGGAAGCTGTTGGGTATCTCCTCCTGGTTCTTAGGTGACCACGGGTCTTTGTACAAAGGGAAGAGCGTCCGGAAAGAGTCGCTGAAGTAGGTGGTGTCGCTGGAGACGACGCGCGCATTGTCTTCTTTCAGATAGACCTCCGTCATAATCACCCCTATAGGCTGGTTCTTCACACTATCTATCAAGAATTTACGAATATTCTGCACCAAGACCACATCCGAGGTGTCCATCGTCCCCGTCAAGGTAGTGTCGGCCAAGGGAAGCGTGTCGTTCTTCAAGATGGCGTCAATCTGGTCCACCACGGTGTTGCCGGCGGAGAGCACCTCGTTGACAAAGATACTGCGCTGCACCTTCTCCGCCTCCGTGTAGAGCTTGAAGATGGAGAGCAGCAGAAAGAAGGTGGTGACAATCACCACTGCGAACAGCGAAATTATAATCCTTTTTTTCATGTATAAATAATAATCCTATCGTCTGAAGAAAATGAATTGTCTTGTCCAGCCAAAGATCCCGGTCGGTGTACAAAGACCCGAAAGGCTGGACCTTCATCCCGTCAAATCCCTGTCCCTCAACCGCATATATCATCTCTTTCCGCTCACGCAACCACTGATGCACCGCGGTGGGGTTCTGGTAATAGACATAGCGTATAACGCCCGTCGGGGCGATTTCTTGTGTATCCTCCGCCAACAAAAAAGTGCCGGCATCCATATAAGGCTGCCTGCCCATCAGGCGAATAGACTTCTGGTAGTCGAGGTGGTTAAGCAACTGATTATGATGCTGCATATTAGAGCTTTTGTCGGAGATAGCTTGAAGCAACGGGACAAAATCATATCCCTCGGGAACCAAGATTGTCCTCACCGACTGGCGGGCGCGCCCGAAGAAGAGGACCATGTCCACGGCCAGGCGCTGGAGTTCTTCCTCCGTTTCTCGTCCTGTGAGCCAGGCGACAGACTGTTGGACGGGGCTGAGCAGATGGGGAATATCGTGCAGATAGCGCTCCCATAGGCCATTATTATCCTCCATCTCATGCACGATAACAGCGTCGCAAGGGGGTAGTTTGTCCACCACCCGCATACGTCCGCGCAGCAGCGGCTCCATGGTCCCCAGTTCTTGGATCAGAGCCGGCAACAAGACATCGTCTTTCGGGTGTGGTTTGACCACGCAGTCGAAGCCCATCAGCACAGCGCAGAGCATATCGGGAAACGCCGACACGGGGATCCGTCCATCCGGAACGATGCCCACGGTGCGGACAGGAAGTGAGGAAAGATCCTGATTAAACTTCAACTTTAGATAGTCAACATCAAGCATCTCTTCCACAAGCAGTAACGACCGATTGCAGAAGTCGGTCGTAAACCAAGGGTTACGATAGTATTGTTGTTGGATGAGCGGTTCGAGGGATAACTGGAACGCGTCCGTCTTCATCCGAAGACCGAGGTTGGCGAAGGGGGTTATCCGATCGTTTTTCAGGGGTTGCATTAGCGCACCTCCTCACAGACCGCCTGCATCAGGGATTTGATCTCCTCGACAGGGAAGGTGGGAATGATGCCTTGTTGTTGCATATCCTCGACGATGCGGCGTGTTTCGGCGATGTCGTGAGTGGCGATGTCATAGACCTCCTGCCAGGTGCGTTGTTTGCGGGCCACGCCCTGTTGGATGGCGCACATGGCCACGTCGGCGGCCACGGTGGGGAACATGTCGGTATCCATCATGGTAGGCATGATATGCTCAACATTAATTCCTTGGCGTTCAGCATAGTCGGCGATAGAGTGTGCTGCGCAGATGGCCATCTCGTCGGTGATCTTGCGGGCGGAGACCAGCAGGGTGCCCTTCAGAATGGCGGGGAAGCACATCGAGTTGTTGACCTGGTTGGGGAAGTCGCCGCGACCGGTGGCCACGATATAGGCGCCGGCCTCTTTGGCTTCGTAGGGATATATCTCGGGCACGGGGTTAGAGCAGCAGAAGACGATAGACTTCTCGGCCATGAGGGAGATCCACTCCTTCTTGATGGTGTCGGGGCCGGGCTTGGAGAGGGCCACGAGCACGTCGGCATCGCGGAAGGCCTCCTCCTCAGTCATGAGATGCTGTTTGTTGGTGGTCTGGCAGAGTTCCCACTTGCGGTAGTAGCGAGTATCCTGGCGGCAGTCTTCCCTACCCTCGTGCAGGGTGCCCTTGCTGTCGAACATAATGACGTTGGCGGGGTTGGCGCCGTCGGAGATGAGCAGGCGGGCGATGCTGGTGTTGGCAGCGCCGGCGCCATAGAGCACGATCTTGATGTCGCCAATCTTCTTGCCGGTCAGCTTCAGCGCGTTGAGGATGCCGGCGAGGGTCACACAGGCGGTGCCTTGGGCGTCGTCGTGCCACACGGGGATGTCGCAAGCCTCGCGCAACTCGTCCAGCACCCTATAGCAGTTGGGCTGGGAGATGTCTTCCAGGTTGACGGCGCCGAAGCTGTGCTGCGCCATCTTGACGAATTCGATGATCTTCTCTGGCTGGTGCTGGCCATTCTCGTCGCGACTGTCGATGCAGAGGGGCACGGCATCCACGCCGCCGAGGTATTTCATCAGCATGGCCTTGCCTTCCATGACACCCAGGCCACCGGGAGGGGTGCAGTCGCCATCACCCAGCACGCGGGTGCTGTCGCTGACCACCGCCACCATCTGGGCACGGTTGCTCAGCAGGAAGGAGGCATCATTGTCGTCGCGGATGGTGGTGGACACGGCCGACACGCCCGGCGTGTACCACACGTTGAACCAGTTGAAGCCATACACAGGGGCCTTCGGCAAAGTCTGCATCTTGCCGCCATAGAATTGGTGGGCTTTCAGCGAAAGTCTTTTATAAAACAGCGTCTTGGCCTTGGCCATTTGCGCTTCTGAGAAATCTTTGGGGAATAAGGACTCCAAATCGTCCATGGAAAGTATCTGATCCGTCATAACTAAAATTTTGGCGGCAAAGATACGCTATTTTTCGGTACCCCTCCCCTATTTTCTCGGAAAAAATTCGGACTATTTCAATGCCTCACCAATTGCCTTCAGCACCAGCTCCTCCATGATGAAATAGGTGTCGGGGTTGGGGTGGCAACCGTCGTCGCTGAGCTTTTTGGGAAAGGCATTATGCTCGTCGGCCAGCGTGGAATGGTAGTCCACATAGACGATACCGTTGGCTTTGGCATAGTCCCGCAGGCGCGCGTTGATCTCGACGATGGTCTGAGCAGCCTCCTGGATGGCTGGGTTCCACATAAAGAAGTCACAGGGCGGAATGGAGCTGATGAAGTGGTGCTCGCTGAAGAAGTCAGGGTGGTAGAGGGCCCAGTATTCGGTGATGGAATTCCCCATGAAGACCACCTCAGGATATTCGCCATTACGAACAATGCGCTCATTATCAGCCTCGTAGCGATTGAACCAGAACCAGTCTTCCTGTAAAAATCCGAATATAGTCATGGTTGTAAATAGGATGATGAACGTTGTTTTTCGCATAATGGATTTTTTGGGCAAAGATAGGGATTTTTCGGAATAATGTGCCTTTTTTTCTTCTCTCCTCACGCTTTCTCCCCTACCACCAACACCTTCTCCCCTTTTGCGAGAGTGGTGCCGACGAGGAAGAGCGAGCCACCGTCCCTGACTTTCAGCCGGGCGCGGAGCTCGTCGGCGGTGAGGGGGAAGTTGCGCACCACCACGTTGGCCTGACGGACCTCCGTGGCGAGTTGTCGGATGCCCTGCTTATGGAAGGGGATGACGCTCCGCACCTTGAAGCAACGGCCGGGGAAGTCCTCTACCCGCTCATCGGAGGTGT
>JAFYEU010000120.1 GCA_017544105.1 Bacteroidales bacterium | reverse complement strand
CCTCTTCAAAGAAGATCATCTTGCTGTCCTCGCCGCCGATGTCCACCAGCGTCTTGGTCTGTGGATACTGCTGTTTGATGAGCGTGGCGGCGGCAATGACCTCCTGCACAAAAGGCAGATTCCAGAAGCCGGCATAGCCCATGCCCACAGAACCAGTCACTGCAATCTTCACCTCCACATCACCCAGCTGTTCATATAAAGGTTCCAGAGAATCCTTTACGGTTCCACGGATGTTCATGTTATGACGACGATAATCCGCAAACACCACACTTCCCGCCTCGTCGATGACCGCCATCTTCACCGTTGTGGAGCCAATGTCTATTCCTATATAATGCATATGATTCCTATCTATAAAAAATAGGCGGCAAAAATAACATTTTTTGGGTCAGAAAAACAAGGCATGTAAAAAATACACATCATCTCTTCAAGGCAATAAAAGTGTCCCTACTTTATAAGAAAATTCTATTTTTGCCGTTTGTATAGGGTTATGATGAAAGTTGACGAACACATACGACATCCTTGGGTTCTCAGTGTGCCCCAGACGCGGGAATGCGAGCGCCACACCATGGCGTGTGAGCCCATCGCCTCCCTCGAGCTGATGGAGCGTGCGGGAGAGCGTTGCACCCGCGAGATTGCCATCTGCCTGGGGAATCATGGCTGGCAACGGACTCTCGTCTTCTGCGGCACTGGCAACAATGGCGGAGACGGACTCGTCATCGCACGCCGGCTGGCCGAAGAACCCGGCTGGGAAGACATGCCCATCCACGTGGTGGTTTGCGAATCCGACCATCCACATTATAGCGAGGAGATGTCTGCCAACCTGGAACGCTGGAAGAAGCTTTGCGAGAAAGACAGTCGACTGGCCTGGAGCCTGTTGGACCCTGAACAGCCCATCATTGCAGAGAAGGACGACCTCATCATAGACGCCATCTTTGGGATCGGCCTACAGAGCAAGATTGAAGGTCGGCTTGCAAAGGCTGTCGCCATGATGAACGCCTCTGATGCGTACACCATCGCCATTGACATCCCTTCGGGTTTATTTGCCGACGAGCCCACGCCACCAGACCAACCCATTGTCATGGCCGACATGACGTTGACCATCCAATATCCGAAGATGGCATTTTTCGCACCTGAGGCCTTTCCATTTTACGGAGAGGTACGTGTCATGGACATTATGATGTATCCGCCGAATACGATGGAGTGCTCCTGTGAATACCTGACACACAAGGCCGTGCAACCGATGTTACATTCCGACAACATCTATGCCCACAAGGGCACTTTCGGGCACGGGCTGCTGATCAGCGGCAGTGCGGCCATGCCTGGGGCTGCCATTCTCGCCGCCACCGCAGCCATGCGCGGAGGCATCGGCAAGCTGACCGTCCACAGTGCTGGCGCCGTCACTCGCATTCTGCCCACCGTATTGCCGGAAGCTATCCTGCACGCGGATGAGAACGAGCAGGTGGTGAGCCGACTGGACTGGAACACCCTGCCCGCAAGCATCAACGCCGTGGCCATCGGACCGGGTCTGGGCACCGCACAGGCTACCGTCAACGTCATCAAAGAGGTGCTTGACAGCTATAAAGCCCCGCTAATCATCGATGCGGATGCCCTGAACATGCTGGCAGACAATAAGACATGGCTCGCTTTTCTGCCTCCCTATAGTATTCTGACCCCGCATCTCGGGGAGTTCGAACGGCTGGCAGGACCATTCTCCGACCACTTTGAACGAATCGCCAAGGCCAAGGCTTTCGCAGAACGCTACCAGGTGATCTTGATCCTGAAAGGGCACCACACGCTCATCAGCCTGCCCGACGGGAAGCAGTTCTTCAGCAACACCGGAAATAGCGGCATGGCCACTGCTGGTAGTGGCGACACCCTCACCGGACTGCTTCTTTCACTTCTTGCCCAACGGTACAACCCCGTGGAGACCGCCATAGTGGGCGTCTATCTGCACGGCCTCGCTGGCGACCTCTACATCCAAGACAATGCCCCACAGAGCCTTATCGCTTCCGACCTGCCCAAGTTCTTCGGCAAAGCCTTCCTTGAATTAACCTGACATAACCATTCACCAACACCCTCGTTATGAAAAGACATATCCTCACTATCATCTGGGTCCTATCCGCTTTCCTACCCCTTTTCGGGCAAATGGAGATAACCGTGAAAATGCCTGACAAAAAGGCAGATACCGTACGCATTTACGGATATCAGGACGGGAAACAGGTGGAACAATATGCGAAGGCATACCAGCCGGTCCTCGTTTTCCAAGACAAACAGAGCCTGGAGCCCGGCATCTATTGGATCATGCCTGACTCCACCACCCTGCTGGACGCATTCCTCATCAGCTCTCCTAAAAACCAGAAGTTCACCGTCACCATCACCGACACTGCCAACACCTATCTGAACAGCAAGGAGAACACCCTCTATCATGACTATATGAAGGGAATGGAGAAATTTGACCAAGAGATGGCAAGCCTGGACCTCGAATTTCAACAGGCGCAACAAGGAGGCATGCCGCAGTATATGTTGAGGGTGCTGGTGGACTCCCTCATGGCCCAGGCTTCCCGAATTGCCCTCGCCAAGATCGACTTCCAACTGCAAGAAGCAGAAAAAGCCAAAGGCTATCTGCTCTCCTCGGTGATCAGAGCCAACACCTCTGCTCCAAATCCCTCCCGCGAAACTGTCAGCACAGAGGAGATGTACCAAGCCTATGTGGTGGAACACTTCTTCGACCACTTTCCTTGGGATGACCCCAGAATCTTCAACACCATGATTGCCGAGAACAAATTCAAACAATATTGCAGCATCATCTATCAGCTAGACAGACCATCCTTAGACACCTTTGTGACGGCTACGCTGAAGGCCGCCATGGTGAACGACGAATCTTTCAACAAACTGTTCGACAGACTCGAGAAGGTGCTGGGCAGCATTGTTTCCCCCTACAAGGTAGAGCACACCTATATCAAGATGCTGCAGACGGCACTGGAGAACCCCAAACTGGAGAAGGCCAGACGGGTACGCTACGAGAAAGAGCTGGAGCGTATCAACCGAAACCTCACCGGCTCCATCGTGCCCAACTTCAACCTGGTGATGAGCAATGGCGACACCACCACCCTATACGACATCCAGAGTGAGTACCTGTTGCTTTACCTGCAACATCCGACCTGCCCCACCTGTCGCGAGGTGCGTGGCAAAATGGCCAACTTCAGCGCACTGAACCAAGCCATCGCCAGTGGCAAACTCAAGGTGCTGACGGTCTATTTTGAAGGGGACGCGGAAATCTGGAACAACTTCATCCGCTCCTCCGAAGCCAACCCCAGCTACCTCCATGGTTGGAATTACGACCTTCAGATTGAAGAGAACGGACTCTACGACACCCGCACCATCCCTTTCATGTTTCTTCTGGACAAAGACAAGCGGGTCATCCGCAAAGATCTCTTGTGGAACGAGATCGAGGACTACGTGAGAAGTCTGCGATAAGACAGATGTTAGCTATTAGCCGTTAGCTATTAGCTATTAGCCGTTAGCCGTTGGCTATTAGCCAGTGGGTAGATGGGTTCGTTTTTTAACAATCATTTGTAAATATTAAATAAATTACAAATTATTTCCGTACTTTTCGTTAATTTTATTGTGCGATACAATAAAAAATGTATTTTTGCAGCCTGATTTAAAGACTGCAAACTATGTTAGTAAGAGCATACAATTGTGCCCTGATGGGGGTGGCGGCGATACACATCACGGTGGAAGTGAATGTGGACATCGGGATAGGATTTCATCTGGTGGGTTTGCCAGACAGTGCCATCAAGGAGAGTCAGCAGCGGATAGAGACTGCCATCAAGTGTTATGGTTTTCACATGCCGGGCCGCAAAATCGTGGTCAACATGGCGCCGGCGGACATCCGTAAAGAAGGCAGCGCCTTTGACCTGACGTTGGCAGTCGGGATCCTGGCGGCGTCGGAACAGATCAAGGGAGGGCATCTTCTCTCGGACTACTACATTGCGGGCGAGCTGGCCCTCGATGGCAGTCTGCGTCCCATCCGCGGCGCCTTGCCCATCGCCATCGAGGCTCGTCGCCACAAGAAGAAGGGGGTCATCCTGCCCATCCAGAATGCACGGGAGGCTGCCATCGTCACCGGCCTGGACATTCTCGGTGTGGAGAACATCGGGCAGGTCACCGACTTCTTCGACAAGGGGACTCCCATCGCGCCCACCACCGTGGACATCGAGCAGGAGTTCACCCGCAACTTGAATGAGTACGAGTTCGACTTTTCGGATGTGAAGGGGCAGGAGAACATCAAGCGGGCGTTGGAGATTGCGGCGGCAGGTGGCCACAACGTCATCCTCATCGGCCCGCCGGGCTCTGGCAAGACCATGTTGGCCAAGCGTTTGCCATCGATCCTGCCGCCGCTAACGTTAAGCGAAGCCTTGGAAACGACCAAGATACACTCGGTGGCGGGCAAGATGAGCCGTTATGCATCCCTCATCTCGGTCCGGCCCTTCCGTTCTCCTCACCACACAATCTCGGATGTCGCCCTAGTAGGTGGAGGCACCCATCCGCAGCCCGGGGAAATCAGTCTCGCCCATAATGGCGTGCTCTTTTTAGATGAACTCCCCGAATTCAAGCGGCAGGTGCTGGAGGTCATGCGGCAGCCCCTGGAAGACCGGCGGGTGACCATCTCACGTTCCCAGTATTCGGTCGAGTTCCCGGCCTCCTTCATGTTTGTGGCTGCCATGAATCCCTGTCCATGCGGCAACTACAACCATCCGACCATCGCCTGCACCTGCAAGAGCCACGAAGTGCAGAACTACCTCAACAAAGTGTCGGGACCGCTCATGGACCGCATCGACCTTCACGTCGAAGTCGTGCCTGTCAGCCATGCGGAGTTGGCGAGCAACAAGCCGACGGAGCAGAGTTGCGAGATCCGCAAACGGGTAGTGGCGGCTAGAGAGATCCAGAAGCAGCGCTTCCTGAACTTCCCCAACATCTTCTGCAACGCCCAGATGCCCAGCCGGATGGTTCGGCAATATTGCAACATCGGCAGCGACGGGCAAGCCATCCTCAAGAACGCCATGGACCGGCTCGGCCTTTCCGCCCGCGCCTATGACCGCATCCTGAAGGTCGCCCGCACCATCGCCGATCTGGACGGCAGCCTCGACATCGACGATGGGCACCTCAGCGAGGCCATCAACTTCCGGAGTCTGGATAGGGATAGTTGGGGGAAGAAGTGAGAAGAATCGTGTAGAGAAGATGACCGTCAACCCTCCTGCATCTCCTTCTCCCGGCAGACAAGCTGGTAGAGTTCGGGGAGACGCTGGGACAAGGCCACGGGACGGCCGTTCTCAATAAAGCAGTGGGTACTCTGGGCGGTACAAACAATCTTGTCGCCTACCCGCATCACATACGAGAAATCGATTTTCAGCTCCGACATCTTGGCGATTCCCACCTCCACAGATACCACATCCTTGAAGGTGGTAGGCTGCTTGAATTGGCATGAGACGGCCACCACCGGCGAGAAGACCCCGTCAGCCTCAATCCTCTCAAAGCCATATCCAATATGATCGAGATAGGCCACACGGGCCTCCTCCATAAAACGGATGTAATTGGAATGGTGCGTCACGCCCATACGGTCGCACTCATAGTATCTGACTTCATGATGATAAACGTACATGATATAGCTCTTTTTCTCTGACAATTAACAAAATGAATCCACCCTGGTCGGCAGGAAAGCCACTACTTTGTCTTCTTCACCGGCTCGCAGGTGAGGCCTATGCCCAGTTTCTTGAAGATCTTATGGTCCACCTCACTCAGCATGACAGTAGTATGAGCCTGACAACCATTGAGTTGCGGAAGACAATCCAAAGCCTTGCGACAATTGTCGTCATTGAGGCTGAGCATGGAGAGCGCCACCAGCACCTCATCAGTGTGCAGACGCGGGTTATGGCCGTGCAGCAGGTTGACCTTGGTCTCCTGGATGGGCTCTATCATGGCCTGTGGAATCAACTTGACACTATGATCGATGCCAGCCAGATATTTGGTTGCATTCAGCAGCAACGCCGCACTCGGTCCTAGCAGCGAACTGGTCTTCGCCGTGATGATGGTACCATCGGCCAGCTCGATGGCAGAGGCGGCCACCCCACTCTCCTCTTTCCGCTGACGTGCCGCAATGATGGACTTGCGGTTCTCGGCCGTGATCTGGGCTCGCTTGAGCAACAATGAGATTTTGTTGACCTCATGTTCGGTAGACTTTCCCTCCACCACATTACAAAGGGCCGTGAAATAGCGGCGTATGATTTCATCTTTGGAAGCATCACAGCACACCTCATCGTCCGAGATACAGTAACCGGCCAT
>JAFYEU010000119.1 GCA_017544105.1 Bacteroidales bacterium | reverse complement strand
GAGAGTGGTTTGAGCCATGTGTATAGTCATAAACTATGGAAGATACTTACCGACGACGGTGCCCGCGACTTCAACACGGTGAAGATGGACTATGACCCACAGTCGGCATACGTCGAGATCCGGGAGGTGGTCATCTTCCGCAAGGACGGCACTCGGGAGGTGGTTGACAGGCCGGTCTTTGACTATCCCGCACCTGCCCACATGATCTACTGGGGCGCCCGCCAGAAGATGGTGGCCTTAGGCCGTCTGGAGCCTGGTGATGCCGTGGAGGTGCAGACCTACAAGAAGGGATTCTCCTATGCCTTGCTGCAGGGTGGGGAGGACCCTGACGCCAAATATATACCGCCCATGCGGGGCCATTTCTACGACATCGTGCCCTTCTGGAGCGACCAGCCCGTGATGGAGAAGGTCTATCAGGTCAACGTGTTGGCAGCCAAGAAACTGCGCTATGCAGTCTATAATGGCCAGCTGGAAGAGAAGCAGGCGGTGGCCGATGGCGGACGCATCCTCTACACTTTTGTGAAACGAGGAATCATGCCCCTCGAGACGCCGCGTTATACGCTGGCCAACAACGACATCCAGACCAAGCTGCTGCTCTCCACCGCCCAGGACTGGGAGTCCAAGTCGCGATGGTTCTACGGTGTCAATGAGGACTATGGCAGCTTCGTGCCCACCGAGGAGGTGAAGGCCAAGGTCAACAGTCTCTTACAGAAAGCCAAGACCGAGAATGACAGCATCTCCATCCTTACGCACTGGGTGGCCGACAATATGCGCTATTCCGGCATCTCCATGGGTGAGGGCGAGGGCTTCACGCTCCACAAGTGTGAGATGAACTACACCGACCGTTGCGGGGTCTGCAAAGACAAGTCAGGCATGCTCATCAGCATGTTGCGTGCAGCGGGCTTTGAGGCCTTCGCGGCCATGACGATGGCTGGGGAGCGCATTGACGACATCCCTGCCGACCAGTTCAACCACTGCGTGACCGTGGTCAAAAGGCGCAACGGCAACTATCAGCTGCTGGATCCCACGTGGGTGCCCGGCGTGCGTGAGCTCTGGTCCAGCGCCGAACAGCAGCAGAACTACCTGATGGGCCTGCCGCAGGGCGCCACCCTCGGCAAGACCCCGACGTCCCGTCCCGAGAACCACTACCTCAAGATGGTGGCCAACACCAAGGTCAAGAAGGACGGTACCCTCTCCGGCATCGTGACCATCACCGCGGAGGGACAGTCTGACCGGACCGTCCGCTCCGTCTTCCGTGGCCGCAAGTCGGAGTGGCACGATAATGTGGAGGCCCAGATGCGCAGCCTCTATCCCAACGTGCGCCTCCGCTCGGTGAAGTATTCTGACGAGGAGACCTACCTCGAGCATCCGGTGAAGATCACCTACAAGTTCGATATCCCGCATTACGCCACGGTCAGCGACCGCGAGGTTGTGGTGACCCCGTTGCTGGCGCGCGGCCTCTATAAGTTCGCCATGCGCGAGCTCTATTACGACACCAGCCTGGAGAAACGCGACTATCCTTTCAGCGACCGATGTTCCCGACAGGTCATCCTCTACGAGACGATGAGCCTGCCCTCCGGCTATACCTCTGCCAAGATGCCCAAACACCGCCAGCTGGCCGGCAAGGACATCTCCTTCGATGGCGGCTATAAGTTCGAGAACAACAAGTTCGTCTTCCAGGAGAACATCCGCCTCGGCAAGCGGGTCTATGAGGCTTCCGACTGGCCCGCCTATCGTACGGTGGTCGAGAATCAGAAGTTCTTCCAGAACACCCCGCTGATTGTGGTCAAACCCATCTTGTAGTACCTATCGTCGAACCTTAAACCTGATTAACAGCAATGAAAAAGATATTGTCCCTTTTCGTGATCATCATCCTCGCCGTCACCAGTGCTCTGGCCGGCGAACAGCCCGATGCCGTTTATCACAAGATTGTGCGTAGCTATAAGCTGCATGAGGATGGAACCGTGGATGTGCGCTTCCGCAAAGAGCTGCAGCTCTTCTCGCTGGATGCCTTCTATAATACCTACGGCGAGACCTTCATCCCCTATAACACCGATTTCCAGACGCTGACCATCCATGAGGCCTACACGATTCGCAAGGACGGCAGCCGCGTGGAGACCCCGGCCAATGCCTTCAACCCCTCGCTCCCGTTTGGCTGCACCGACTGTGACCGCTTTAACTCCATGCGGGAGATGGTGGTTACCCACACGGCCCTCGAATATGACGCCACCATCGTGCTGGACTATACCATCCATACCAACACGATCTTTTTCCCGCAGCTCATGGAGCAGATCAACCTCTATGAAGATGCTCCTATCGAGTATTATGAGGTCAACGTGGAGGTGCCTGATGAGTTCCCGATCCTCTACTTCAAGAACTATGATGCGCAAATCGAGCAGTTCTCGGAGAAACGTACCGATACGAACACGATGGTGATGCAGTGGGTCTTCCAGAACCTGCCCCAAAAGCCCGCAGATGCCTATCTGGTCCCCGGATATCTGCCTTATCTGCTCGTCACGACGATCCCCAGTCCTGCCTATTTCGCTGAGTTGCTGGCAAATCAGACAGGCTTTCTCTACTATAACCCCGACCTCTTCCAGGATGTGCTGAAGGAGATTGTCAAGGAGGAGGAGTCCAAGGTGGAGCAGATGCTGGCGATACGGGATTATGTGGCCCGGCGTTTTCATGTCAACCACTTGCCTATCAAATATGTGAACTATCTGGTGGCCTCTTCGTATACCGTCTGGAACAGCACTTGTGCCACTCCTTTTGAGTTGGATATGCTGCTAGCGCAGATGTTGAATGCGGCTGGATTCACTTGCGATTTCGGCTTCTTCTACGAAGGAATGATGGACGATGTGCAGAGCGCGGTCAAGGTGAACATTGACGGTCGTCCCTACTACATCTCTGCCTCCTACACGGATAATGTGCCGATGGAGGCCCGGCGTGCTCCCGACAGCTTTGTCTCCATGCGTACGGATATCGACGAGCTTTCCGTTCCCAAAGTGCAGGTGGACCTTTCGGCTGCAGTGGCAGTGGATTTGAAGTCCGCTGTCTCGATGCGGAAGGCGGAGGCGTCGCAACAGACCCTCAGGCCGGCCAAGGAGCCGACAGTGAAGACGAAGGTGACGCCGTTGCACAATGGCTATTACCAGCTGGATGTGAAGCCTTCGGTGGCTGGCACTCCGGTGAAGGCGGCCCGTCTGACCCGTGGGCGGACCGTGCCGTTGTTCACTCCGTTGGTGGAGGAACGTTACGAATACGACCTCAGGCTGCCCGCCGGCGCCCGCTGGGTGACGCAACCCTACGAGATCTCCAAAACATATCCGTTTGGCTCGATCCACATCCAATATGCCGTCCATGGCGACACGATGCATGTGTTGCGCCAGCTGACGGTTACGCAGAATACCATCATGCCTAAAGAGTATCCGGATTTCAAGGAGATGATGTCATGGTGGGATGAACAGTACGATCTCATTTACACGACGAACCGATAGCCATGAATACGGTGAACAGATTTTCGGTCGAGCTGGTCAAGAAGGACCCCTACCTGAAGCCCTTCACCCGCCAGTTGCAGAAAAGGCGCGAACGTGCCACATTGCGCGAGTTGTCGCTGACGGACGGTGCGTGCCCGCTTTCAGACATCGCCAACGGCCATCTCTACTATGGTCTCCACAAGACCGATACAGGATGGGTCTTCCGCGAAAAAGCACCCAATGCCAAGGCCATCTATCTTTACGGTGACTTCTCCCGCTGGGAAATCCAACCGGCTTTTGCCCTCACTCCGCTGGGCAATGGGGACTGGGAGATCCAGTTGCCAGATTTCGCGCTGAAACACGGCATGCTCTATAAGCTTTGGATGGTCTGGTCCTCCGGTGCTGATGAGCGTCTGCCCTCCTATGCCACCCGAGTGGTGCAGGATGAACAAACCAAGGTCTTCTGCGCCCAGGTGTGGGATCCCGCGCCCTACCAATGGAAGCATCCGAACCCGGCCAAACCTGCCCATCCGCTCATCTATGAGGCCCATGTGGGCATGTCTTCTTCGGAAGCCAAGATTTCTTCCTACTGGGAATTCAAGGAGACGGTCATTCCCCGCATCCAAGCATTAGGCTATAATACGATACAACTGATGGCTATCCAGGAGCATCCCTATTACGGCTCCTTCGGCTATCAAGTCTCTAACTTCTTTGCCCCCTCCTCGCGCTTCGGCACCCCCGAAGAGCTGAAGGAGCTCATCGACACGGCCCACGCTGCCGGCATCTCCGTCATCCTCGATGTGATACACTCCCACGCTGTCAGCAATGAGAAAGAGGGACTCTCCCTCTTCGATGGCAGCGACCACCTCTACTTCCATAGCGGTGACAAAGGGAAGCACCCTGTTTGGGATTCCCGCTGCTTTGATTACGGCAAGACGGAGACCATCCAGTTCCTGCTCTCCAACCTCAAATATTGGCTTGAAGAGTTTCATTTCGACGGATTCCGTTTCGATGGTGTGACGAGCATGAGCTATTGGAACCACGGCATTGGCGTTGACTTTGTGGACTATGAGCAGTATTTTGACGATAATGTGGATGAAGACGCCCTCGTCTATCTGACCTTGGCCAACAACCTGGTCCGCTCGGTGCGCCAGGATGCCATGACGATTGCCGAAGATGTGAGCGGCATGCCTGGCATGGCTTTCCCTACACGGCAAGGCGGCATAGGCTTTGATTATCGCATGTCGATGGGTATTGCCGACTACTGGGTCAAGACGGTCAAGAAGCTGCCCGATGAGGCCTGGGGCGTGGGTGACATCTATTTTCACCTTACCGATAAAAGAAACGAAGAGGAGACCATCAGCTATGTGGAGTGCCACGATCAGGCGATGGTGGGCGACAAGACCTTGATATTCAGATTGGTTGATAAGGATATGTACGACAAGATGTCGGTGCTGGAGCATAGTCTGGTGGTGGATAGGGGCGTGGCGTTGCACAAGATGATCCGCCTGATCACCTTGACGTTGGCGTCCGGTGGTTATCTCAACTTCATGGGCAATGAGTTCGGTCATCCCGAGTGGATAGACTTTCCACGTGAGGGCAACGGCTGGTCGTACCAGTACGCCCGCCGCCAGTGGAACTTGGCCGACGACACGCTGCTGAAGTATTCCGGCCTGAACCGTTTCGACCGTGACATGGTGCATCTGGTGAACCAGTACCATCTGTTGGATGCGCTGCCGCAGAAGACCTTTGAGAATGGCCAGGATCAGGTGCTCGTCTATGAGCGTCATGGTTTGTTGTTCGTCTTCAACTTCAATCCTACCCATTCGTTTGCCGATTATGAGATCCCCTGTTTCGAGAAAGAATACCGCTTGGTGCTCAATAGTGATGACAAGGAGTATCATGGCTTTGGCAACGTGAAAGCGGATACCGTCTATCTCTCGCGCGGGCGCGGAGGTCAGCGCTCCCTGAAACTGTATATCCCATCCAGAACGGCATTGGTGTTAGGGTAGAGTCTTTTGATGATGGTTTGACAAAGGGTAAGATGTGGGGTAGGCATGCCGCGGCCGATCCTCATCGCGGCGCTGGTGACGTGTGCCACGAAGCTCAAAGCCAGCCCGCCGCGAAAGGGAGTGTGTGCCATCAGGTATATAGTTCCCCTGTTTTTTTTATTCCAAAGGCAAAAAAAGAAAAAACATTCACATTGTTATATCCGTCTGCTGCCAACATAAACCGATATAAACATTCCCGTGATTCTATGCGTAGCTGTGCATGCCGCCTAACAGCATGTTGACCCCGAAGTATGTGATGATCACGCTCAGGAAGGCCAAGATGCTGTAGATGTGGAAGAACATCGGCTTTTGGAATGCTTTCCATACGGAGTTGTGCAAGGGGGCGGCATAGATCAGGAGGGTGATGAGTGCCCATACCTCCTTAGGATCCCAAGACCAATAGTTGCCCCAGGAAATGTTGGCCCAGACGGCGCCGATGAAGATGCCGGTAGCCAGCAGAGCCACTGCGGGGTAGAGCATAATCATGCTGATATGTTGCAGACGTTCCAGGTAGTTAAGCTTGTCCGGTTGGGCGATGCGCATGATCACGGCACTGATGCCGTTCAGCATGATGAAGAACAGCAGGGCGTAGGCGATCATGATCACGGTGACATGCAGGCTCAGGAGCGGGGAGGTGAGCACGGGCATCAGGTGGGTGATGGGAGGATTGGAACCACCCATCATCTGCACTAACAGCACGAAGCCGGTGATCAGCAGGCCCGCGGGCAAGGCCATCTCGTATTTTCGCATCAGGATGAGGGTAAGGATGCTGACGCTCAGTGCCAGCAGGTTCATGGAGTCGAAACTGCCGGCCATGGGCACGTGGCCGCCGGCAATCCAACGCAAAATGAAGACCAAGGCCAGATAGAGGCACAACAAGGCCATCCAGATGCCCGCAGCCCAGCGGACAGGCTTGTAGAGCTTCCGTCCCTTGCCAATGCAGATCAGGGCGGCGGCAAAGCAGATCAGGCCTAAGGTGATGTTGACCATCGCCAGCCAACGACCGGTGGTCAATAGATTGTAGAGGCGCTCCGCCCGGTATGATGTTTGGGACTGTACCTTGCCTAACGAATATTTCCGTTGGTAGAGAAGGGTCTTCCCCAACACCTCGTCCAACGACTTGTAGTCGCCAGTCACCGCATACTCTTGGCAGAGGCTCAGCTGCTTGCGGATGAACAGATATTCGTCGTCAGGAATCTCTATGGGGAGTTGGTCGTTTTGTGAATACCAGGTGATTTCCTGAAGACTGTCGGCATGGGGGAACATCTTCAATAGTTGCCCGTTGTGCAGCATGGTGATGAGCTGGTATTTCTCATCGGCGGCCCGGTAGTTCTTGCGTCTGGGGTCGCCCATGGGCAGGTCTTGTATGATCTTTTCGAGTTTGTATTCGCCGTATGGGTCGCTGAAGTCCAGCAGCCGGGCGTATTTGCCCTCGATGCCGAGGCTTTTCCGTACTTCATCCCCTTTGATCTTGAACATGGGCTCCTCTTGCCATTGGGTGGGGTAGAAGAGCCATCCGCTGAGCACCTGCTCTGGGGTGTAGCCGCGATAGTGGGCGCTGCCGTACAGTTTGGTGGTGAAGTCCTTGGCCAGGGTCTGGAGCGGGCATACGCGCCCTTTGTACATGACGTACAGCTGTCCCATCTTGTCGGCGCTGGCCTTGGGCAGAACGTCGGGCTTGCCGTTGGCTGCTGCTGCTGGGAGCATCGCGGCTATCGTCAGGAAGGACAGCAGAATCGCCGTTTTTCCGGCGGTCTTCTGCAGCAGTTGCCGGAAGGGACTGTCGCGTTCGATGAAGAGTCCCACCATCGCGAGAAACAACAGAATATAGCCGGCATAGGTGACGCCGACGCCCCAGGGATCGTGGGCCACGGCCAGCACCGAGTTGCCCTCCTCGTCGTAGTCGCTCTGGTAGAAGCGGTAGTGACGATGTTTCAGGATGTGGTTCATCGAGATCTTGGCCTCCTCCACCTCGTCCTTGTCGGTGATCTGGAGATAGCTCACGAAGTCCATCGGTGTGTGGGTGCCTGGGTAGGTCTCCACCTCGAAATGGTCCAGTGTCAGCTGGAAGGGTAGCGTCACCTGGCGGGTGGCACCATGCTTCTCAATCGTGAAACGGTTGGTGCTTTTCCCGGGTTGCAGCGTTATCTCGCCGTGCTGCCCCGTGGTCATCGTCAGCAGGGCGCCGAGCAGAATCAGCAGGACGGAAGTGTGCAGAGCGCAGACCACCGGCCGCCGCCAGCTTTTGCGTGTGATCATCGCGACCAGCATTCCGATGGCCAGCAATGCCCACAGTGCCACGAACCACCAGCTGCTATAGATGTGGCTCAGTGCGTATTCGTTGCCGTGGAATCTTTCAACAAAGGTGCCTGCTGCCATGACGACAACCAAGGCAATCATTAAGATTGAGAGGAGATGGCGAAGGATTTTCATCAAATTAAGAATTAAAAATTAAAAAAGAGGTTGCAAAGATAAAAAAATGTAGAGACGTTCCATGGAAAAATGTAGAGACGTTCCTTGGAACGTCTCTACAGGATGGTATTACCGATTAGATGGCATCGATGAATTTCACGATGGCGTCACGGTCGGATTTGCTGAGGTTGCGGAATTTCTCCACCGACTTGCGGGCGTCGCTTTGGGAGCTGCCGTGCCACATGATGGCCTCAATGACGGTACGAGCGCGGCAGTCATGCAGCCGGTCGCTGGCACCGGTGCAGATGGAGGACAGGCCGCGGCCCCACAAAGGAGTGGTGCGGCACCATCCGGTACGGATGTCGTTCTTCATGAAGAGACGGTGTTGCACCATGTCGGAATAGGGCCATATCTTCTGGTTGGGGTAGCGTGGCAGGCGCTGGTCTCCCGTGGTGAAGAATCCGTTGGGGTCGGTGAAACGGTCAGGACCGGTGGTCCAGCTGGGCCGGTGACAGGAGGCGCAGCCTATCTCGCGGAACAGCTTGCGGCCTCGCTGGATGGTGGTGTCGCTCAGGTTGCGGGCGGCTGGTATGGCCAAGCCACGATGCCAGATCATCAGGTTTACATAGTCGTCATTGCTCATCTCTACTGGCAAGTTGGTGCTCATCAGGTAGTTGTAGATGTCGGTCTCGGGGTTGCCCGTCTGGTTGAACTCGGGATAGTACTGGTAGAACTGAGCCTGCACGTCCGGATCCATAGAGGCGATGCGGGCGTAAGTCTCCGTCATATAGTGCTTGCGACGGTCGCTGCGTGTGACATTGGTGATGTTCCAGATGGCGTTGGCGCCGGGACCGTCTTGCAGCGGCCCGCGGGAGCAGGCGTAGGTGAAGCGTTTCGGATGACCGGTGTTACCATACAGTCCCGTGGGAGCCCAATCGGTGCCAGCCCACATGGCCGGGTTGAGGTTCGCCCCCGCCATGGCCTCTTTCAGATATTGCGCCTTCAAGGAGTCATCAGGGATGGCATCCAACAGGCCGGTGCCGTAAATGCCGATGGTGGATTCCAAACGGACGACCTCGCTACCATACGGAATCTGTACGCCATTGACCTCCAAGGGCACATAATAGGCTGAGGCAGGAATATATACTTCCGGATAGATCAGACTGTAGGTCTCGCCGTCGGGGAAGGTGTTGCCCCACTCGTCGGTGTAGTTCAGCCAGCTGATCTGAATCTGGGACTCGTCGATGGGCGCCTTGAATGGCGGGGTGGCCTTGGTCTGCGGCATGCCCGTCAGGGAGGAGACATAGTTGCCATTCTGGTCGGTGACCACCAGCAGGTAGCCGTTGCCCCAGTCGTTGGCCGCATAGCGGTCCATGCGTTTGCCATGGCCGTAGCCGGGATGGCAGGCAATACAGGAACTGCGGATGTAAAGCGGTCCCAAGCCGTTGAAGGGCGGGGTGTTCTGCGTGAAGTTGCGTTCAAAGAGATATTCGCCATATTTGAAGGCGGCGATGTCGTTGACCGCTGGAGCGGGGTCTTCGTAGGCCGAGGAGGAACTGTTGAAGGTGGTCCCCAGCTTGCCTCCGGCGTAGGTCTCTTCTTCTAACCAAGAAAGAGCTTCTTCAGGTTCTGGCTTACAGGCATAAAAAAGCACCATTGAGGCTGCCAGTGCCATCCATAGGGTTAAAGATGCTGTTTTCTTCATGATGAACGGATATTATTGGTTGTTTCTAATCGTGGTGTTGACTTCTGAAAGGATATCGTCCAAGGCTTGGCAGGCCTCGATGGCTGCAGCGTTGGCGGGGTTGGTGTAGTTGTTGACAAACGGCACCGGCATGGCTTGGATCTTGGCCTTGGCCAGGTTGATGGCATCCACCACGCGATTGTCCAGGTCGGAGTTGAGGGCTTTCATATAGCCGTGCAGCGAGTTGCTCTCGTCTTGAGAACCCTCCACACCACCATAATAGGCATACTCGATGCTGATGATGTTGTTGAGGAAGTCTTCAATGGAACGCTGGCTGTAGGGAGACTCGATATAGTGGATGTCTTCTCCGTTGTAGGGCTTGCCGATCTTGGAGGTGCCTACCTCGTCGGCGATGGTCTTGCAGCCGTCCACGATGGCCATGAGACCACTGGCTGTGCTGATGTAGGTGCTGCCCGGATTGCCGGCCTTCATCAGGTTCTCTCCATAGCTATAGCTGCCGCCATTGACGGTGCTGTTCAATTCCAGCTCTTCAACCTTTGCTCTGTGAGAGGCGGGAGCGTCATCGCCTATCCAGCTGACTTCCAGTTGATAACAGCGATTGCGCAGGTCGCCGGCCACGGCGATGGCGTAGATCATCTGCAGGTCGGTGATCTCGCTGGCACTCCTGACGTTGCCGTCGCGGAAGAGGATGTACTCAATGCCATGGAATCCAAGCAGGGAGTTGCCCAGCTTCTCGCCGGCATACACATCCCCGTCTTCTGCATCCATAGCCTCAATCTGGGCGGTGTTGCTCATCATGGTGTTGAAGGCATCCACATCTAACGGCCAGGAGTCAATATGCGGGTCAATGCCGAAGTCGGAGGCGGCACCGAAGAGGAAAGCCTCGCTCTTCTCCCACCACGCGCGGGCGGTCAGGAAGGTGTTGCAGGCTTTGTTCAGGTCGGTCTGTGAATGACTGGCCCTGAAAGCCCGCAGGTCGTTCACCAGCTGCTCTGTCTGGTTGGCCAGATTGTTGTAGGTGGGCGCGATGGTGTGGTCCACATACTGTTTCAAGATGGCAGCCTGCTTCTCGTCCGTGAGATAGCTGCCCCCATGATTGCAGGAGGTCATGATCCCTGCAAAAGCCATAATGGCTACGATGGTTAGTTGGAAATAGCTTTTCATAGTAATGTTATGTTAAGATTATTTTTTTGTGTCGTGTTTGAAATATGCGGCCCAGGTGATGCCCAAGGCGACCCAGGGTTCGTTGTTGTACTGCGCTTTCAACAGACGGATGCCCGCTTCAGCCTTGATGGTGATCTCGGGGATGGGTCGGAAGTTGATGCCCCCGCTGATGCAATGGCGGTCGGTCCATTGATAGTCGGTGAGCGTAGAGGCGGGAATGTATGAGTCGTAATACTCATAACGTGCAAAGAGGTAAAGCTGGCGGTTGCCAATGCGGCTCCTGTCTTTGATGGGATTCAAGATGTCGTAGCCGATCTCGCCGCCAGCGGACCATGCCGAGGCGCCAATCAGCGTGCATGGGTATTCGTAGTTGCGGCTGCCCAAGGAGGTGACATTGTAGGAGGATATGAGGGCGGCATCTGCCAAGTAGCCGTAGAGACCGCTTCCCCGCACAATGACTCCTCCGTTCATATAGCTGAAGTCCAGTCCGCCGATGACCACCGTGCCTCGGACGTCGTCGTAGCGTGAGGAGTGCTCATTGGTAACCACGTCGTTGCGAAAGCTGTTGCCTACATAGCCGCTGATGCCGATGTGCAGGCCCCGGATGCTGTAGTTGTCCACGCGGGCGGCCAAAGCCAGCTTGTTGGCCACCTTGAACTCGTATGGGGAGGCGGAGCCGTTGTGCACCCATCCCGACACGTCGAACATGCTGGAGTTGAGGGCAGGGATCACCATGAGGTCGTAGCGCCAACCCTTGACGCGCCCCCATAACTCGATGCCCGTCTCGTGCCACGTGCAGGGGATGATGGTGTTCTCACCCTCAGGGCGATAGACCCCGAAATATTCGTTGGGGAGGTGCGCGTTGTTGGTACCACCCACCGGCACGACAATATGGCCAACCCGTATGTTGATTTTGGAATTTAAAAACGATTTCTGCAGCCAGAACTGCTCCAAGGCCACCTCGCCACCGCGCTCGATCTCCTTCTCGTATTCGCCGGTCTCCTCCGTCTCGATCTCCACCGCCGACTCGGTGCCACCATGCTCAAACTCCACCTCTGTGTTGAAGGTACAGCCACGGCCGAAGTCGTAACCGAACATGAAAACGGCATGCGGCAAGTCTACCCGCCCATGCCCTTTCGACTCGGTGTAGTTGTCGGCATGGGAGTAGCGATTCATATTGTCGCTGTAGAAGTTGTATTTGTACACGCCTTCTCCGTAGCCGCCAATGGTGAAACGGCTCCGACTTCTGGTGGAGTCTTTTGCTGTTGCGGCGGTGTCTTGGATGTTTAGAGCTGTCTGTGCTGTAATTTCTTGTGTGATAGCAAGTAATGATAAAATTATGAGCGTGGATAGAAGTTCTTTCATAAGATGAATGTTTAATTCGCAAAACTAACACTCATCGGAAGAAATGAAGATACCATAAAATAGTGAATCGAGCAGAGTTCTATAATAAAAAATGATGATATCTTTTGGGAGTTAGATACAAGATGGCACCGATGCTCGATATCAGATGGCATCTTAGAAACGATTACCTATTTTTGTGTCTCAATTTGTTCGTTGTTTCTTTTTTTACTGTATCTTTGCAACCTGAAAATTTAATACTTGAAATGATGAAGACTTCCCGAACTACAAACACTCAGACCGACTTTGTCAATCAAAAACTGCGCTTTGTGGAGGAATTGGTCTTGTATACGCAGGCCCACATCTTCCTGACAGGGCGTGCGGGCACGGGTAAGACTACCTTCCTGAAGAGTCTGCCCTCCAAGACCCCGAAACGGATGGTCGTGGTGGCTCCCACGGGTGTGGCAGCCATCAATGCTGGTGGACAGACCATTCACTCTTTCTTTCAGCTGCCCTTTGGTCCGCAATTGCCGGAGGCTGCTCAGTTGACACAGGCTTCTGCACGCCATGTCAGTGCGCAGTTCCAGAAGCTGCGGCGCGAAAAACTACAGTTGATGCGCTCCCTGGACCTGCTGGTTATCGATGAGATCAGCATGGTGCGTGCCGACGTGCTCGATGCCATCGATGCCGTGTTGCGTCGCGCCCGCCGCAACGCCAAACCCTTCGGCGGCGTGCAAGTCCTCATGATCGGCGACGTGCATCAGCTCGCCCCCGTGGCCAAGCCCGAGGAGTGGGAGGTGCTGGCCCCCTACTACAAGACCGTCTATTTCTTCGGTAGCCATGTGCTCCAGAATACCGATTACCTCTGCATGGAGCTGGATCACATCTACCGCCAGCATGACGCTGAGTTTATCTCCCTCCTCAACAAGGTGCGCGACAACAAGATGGATGCCGACTGCCTGCATCTGCTGAACAGCCGGTACGATCCTGATTTCAAGCAAACAGACGGCTATATCACCCTTACAACTCATAACGTTCAAGCCGACGAAATCAACAATAGCCGGCTTGCCGCTATCAAGAAAAAACCTTTTGTCGTCAAAGCAGAGGTCTCCGGCATCTTCCCCTCCGCCATCTTCCCGACGAAGGAGGAGCTCGAACTGAAGGTGGGTGCACAGGTGATGTTTGTCAAGAATGACCCCTCTTCGGACAAGGCTTTCTATAATGGTAAAATCGGTAGGGTGACGGATTTTGACCAAAAGAACATGACCGTGGAGGTTACTTGCGGCAAAGAACGCATCACCGTGCCGATGATCACCTGGCAGAATTTTGAGTTCTCCTTGAATGAGGAGACCCAAAGCGTGGAGGAGAAGGAGATTGGCCGTTTCACCCAGATCCCGTTGCGACTGGCGTGGGCCGTCACCATTCACAAAAGCCAGGGACTGACCTTCGACAAGCTCATCGTGGATGCGCAACAGGCTTTTGCCCATGGTCAGGTCTATGTGGCCCTTAGCCGGTGTACCTCCCTGCAAGGACTGGTCCTCAAAACCCGCTTGTCGCCCGGCGCACTCGTGAACGACTATATGGTGGATTCCTTTGTGAGCAGGATGCCCGAGAAGGAACCTACCCGGGAGAAGGTCAATGGGTTGCGGCAGGCCTTTGAGCTGGAGACCCTGGTTGAGGCGGTCGACTTCCTAGGCATACAAAGAGCCGTGGGCCGTGTCATACACCTTGTCAAAGAGAACTTCTTGTTGTTTGACGATGGATTGGCGCAGGAACTGTTGCAGATCTATGACGGGATGCGCCAGGAATTGAGCGATGTGGCCATGAAGTTTGAGCCCCAGATACGGCAGCTGCACGCGCAGGCCTTGTATGATCAAAATGCTCCCCTGCAGGATCGGATGAGGAAGGCCGCCTCCTATTTCCGGGATCA
Source organism: Bacteroidales bacterium (assembly GCA_017544105.1). Lineage (GTDB taxonomy): Bacteria > Bacteroidota > Bacteroidia > Bacteroidales > WCHB1-69 > F23-D06. The sequence goes on along the minus strand of JAFYEU010000119.1, from coordinate 4,013 downwards.
TCTGTCTAAACAGTATGATGCCTTCCAGAAGCTAGCCCTGAAAACCGATGTCAAGGCTGTCAATGACGCTCTGCAAGAGAATCTGACGCAGTTGCGGGATAGCGTCTTGGTGAAAATCGGTTGCCTGGAGGCCCTTGAAAAAGGAAGGTCCCTGCAAGAGTATTGTCAAGTCAAGGCCTCCAAGATGCTGGAGGCGGAGAAACGGGACCGTCCTGCTAAGTTGCAAGATGTCGTCAAGGGAGCCAAAGATCTGTATGGCATCCTTAGGGCGTGGCGCGATGCCAAGGCGGAGGAGGCTGACGTGGAGCTTTATTCGATAATCCCTAACAAAACCTTAAAGGCTATCGCGCAGGAGAAACCGCTGACCAAGGCTGCCTTGCGAAAGATTGAAGGAATGGGACCGAAGCGTATGAGCGCCTTTGCCAAGGAACTGTTGGAGCTTGTTCGCACGTATGAGGACGCTGACGTGGAAGACGAGGAGCCGGAACCGATGCCCAAGCCCGCCAAGCCTAAAATCGATACCTACCAGACCACGCTCGACCTGTTCAAACAGGGAATGACCGTGGAAGAGATTGCTGCCGAACGCCATCTGGCCCTCTCAACCATATATGGTCATCTGGCTCGCTTTGTCGGGCGCGGCTATTACCACGCTGACCAATTCGTAAGCCAAGACAAATGTGCGGTGATCAAAGAATATTTTTCCGAGACGGAAGATCCTGCCTTGTCGGAGGCCCGGAATGTGCTCGGTGAGGATTTCGAATACTGGGAACTGAAAATGGTCTTGGCCGAATGGGAGCGCGAAAACCGTCCGCTGTCGTAGATGTCAGGATGCTCTGCTTCCGTGTTACCGGATCTCATCCAGATGCCGCTCAATGGGAATGCCATTGTCAGGGTGGGCGGATTGTTGCTCCTCCTCAATGACGTGCGACACGAAGTCCATGGCTATCCGTGCGCTCTGTGCCAAGGATTTGCCTCGCAGAAAGTGTCCCATCAGGATAGAAGAGAAGATGTCGCCTGTGCCGGAGAACTGTATCGGGATGATCTTGTATGGCAGGATGGAGGTCTCATCGTTGTAAGCATCATAGAGTAGGGTACAGCTGTTGCCGTCTATGACCATGCTGGAGATGACGACGGAGTTCTCACCCATGTGATGAAGGAGCATGATGAGGTCGTCAGCCTCTTCGGAGGTCAGCGAGGTCTTGCCTTCATAACGGCCTGCCAGGAAGGTGGCCTCGGTCATGTTGGGTACGATGACGTCAGCGACCTTGCACATGCTGCGCATGTATTCCACTGTTTTGAGGGTGATGCCGTTGTAGAGCTTGCCGTCGTCGGCCATGATGGGGTCCACGAAGATGGTGGTGCCGCGCTTTTTCAGGGAACGGCAATAGTCGGCCACGAGGGCGGTCTGTGCCTCCGACACGAGGAAGCCTGTGCTGACCGCATCGATGGGGAACGCTTGACGCTCCCAGATGGCGATGCACTCCCGGATATAATCGGTGGTGTCCAGCACGGCATATTGACCATAGCTGAAGTTGTTGGACACCAACGAAGAGGGCATCCTGAGAACCCTGTATCCCATTTTGGTCAGGATGGGCACCATGGCAGACATTCCCAAGTTGCCATATCCGACCATATCTCCAATTAACAGAACGTTACTCATAATCCTACGCTAAACAGTTGTCCAATTCTTTGGTTATTTGCTCTTTGTCCATATTTTGACCAATGAAGACGATCTTGATCATACGGTCGCCATATTCCGGATCCCAGTCGTGCATGAAGTTGGGGTCCTCCACCATCAGCTGCATCAGCTCCTCTTCGGGGGCGGTGGCGTACCAGAGTCCCGCCTCGGTCAACTTCTGCTGCACGCCCGCCTGCTCGTAGAGGTACGACATGTCGCGGTACTCTTTGAAATAGAGCACTCCCTTGGAGCGGATGATGTTTCTGGGACGGTCTTTGGCCAGGTATTTGTTGAATTCCACCACCTTGAAGGGCTTTCTACGGTAATAGACGAAGGTGGAGATGCCGTACTCTTCCGCTTCTCCCTCTTCATGGTCATGGTGGTGGTGATGATGATGATGCCCGTGCTCTTCTTCGTCATGCTCATCTTCATCGTCATGGTGATGCTCATGTTCGTCGTTATCGTCATGATCATGGTGATGATGGTCGGCACGGGCCTCGCGCTCCTCTTCCTCCGTGGTGGCACGTTCCAGCTCGCGCACCCAGCCCGTGGAGATGGAGACCTTCTCATAGTCGAAAGCGTCCGTATGGATAATCTTGGCCAAGTCCACATCCGCGTAGTCGGTCTCAATGATCTCGGCTCCAGGGTTCAAGTGCTTGATGATCTGCTTGATGCGGTTGACCTCTTCGGGTTTCACTTCCGAGATCTTGTTCAACAGCACGATGTTGCAGAACTCGATCTGCTGCACGAGGAGGTTCTCGATGTCTTCCTCGTCCATGTTCTTTCGCTCCAGGTCATCGCCGCAGGCGAACTCACTCTGCATGCGCAAGGCATCCACCACGGTGACAATGCAGTCGAGGGTGGGGGTGCCGTTTTCTGTGTATTTGGGGTTCATCCGAGGGATGGAGCAGATGGTGCGGGCGATGGGCTCCGGCTCGCAGATGCCACTGGCCTCAATGACGATGTAGTCAAAGCATTGCATCTTGACGAGGTCGGTCAGCTGATCCACCAGGTCCATCTTGAGGGTGCAGCAGATGCAGCCGTTCTGCAAGGCCACCAGACTGTCGTCTTTCTCCGCCACCACACCGCCTTTCTGGATGAGCGATGCATCGATGTTAACCTCGCCAATGTCGTTGACGATGACGGCAAAACGGATGCCTTGACGGTTGGTGAGAATATGGTTTACCAGGGTGGTCTTGCCGCTGCCTAAGTAGCCTGTGAGCAATAATACGGGTATGTCAGTCTTGATCATAGTATCTATAATTTTTTAGGGTGCAAAGGTACACTTTATAACAGAATGGTTGGGTCTTGTTGAATAATTTATGCGTGGGGGGGGTGATGATGCCGTTATCGGATATATCTGACCGAAGTGCCTTGTTCGATCAGCGGCCATGTGGTGGAGGTGAACGTCACTACCGCAGTGTCATCTTTTAAGGTGATCAACCCGCCGATAGGATTCCCGGCAGCGTCGGTGGCGGTGAATTCCAGACCGTCATCACCCATCACCGCGATGCCGTCATCCAGGTTGGTAAGTCGCGGAATCCCGATATGGACATTGTATTTCCCATCATTCCTGCGATAGGAGATGTCCAGGTTCGGTTCGCCATAATCCTCATCTTTGAAACTACCTTCAAAGGGCCAGATAACGGAGTTTTCGTCAGACAAGGTGAATTTGCCATCCTTGTCTATCGTAACTCTGGCCGTCAAAGTGGGCATATTCTCATAGGAAAGCACCAGGCCTGTCACAAATTTCAAACCAGGTACAAAATAGACATATAGGTCATCCCCGCTGATATCGTAAAACAGCTGTTCGCCCATCCATATCGCATCCTCGTCGATGCCGCCCATGTCTTGCTCTTTATTATCACGACTACAGAGTTGTCTGTCCCCAGCATAAAAGGTGATTTTGTCATCTTTGACGGAATAGCTAAACTTCTGGCAAAGCGCTTCTTGCATCAAATACGGGTCTATGACACCCGCGATGTAGGCTTTGCCATCGTCATGAAACTTGATATGATATAATTTTTCTACCAAAACACCGGTGCCTTCCATGACGCCTCCGGTCAGCCAGATCGAGTTGCTCTTCGTATCATATCTGGCCAAGGGGTTTTTGCCATGACAGATCTCCGGGAGTGCGGACCAGACGCCGTCTTTATGAATCACGATCCCATATCCTTCCGAGGAGGTGCCATCCGCAAAGCCTAGAATACTGTAAACCCCCACAAGGTCACTCTCTTCGTCCAAGAGTTTCTCATATTGTTCGTCAGATCCCAATTCACCTACAATCTTTTTGACATGATCAGGTGCTTCAGTCTTGAAAACGGAATCCAGCACT
>JAFYEU010000118.1 GCA_017544105.1 Bacteroidales bacterium | reverse complement strand
GCACGGCTGTGCGGACAAGGAAAATATTGTGTGTCAGCTCATTATCAGAAGCAGAAATGCCCATATTTTCAACTATAACAAATGCTAATCTGTATTAACCGCAAAACAAACAGCAGGTCATCTTCTATATCATTGCCTAAATTAATAATTGATAGGCACGGCACGATGGGGCCCCGACAATACGTCACCCCTTCAGCACCCCTTTTCGCAGATGATAGGCCAGCACTCCGCCCGTGACCAAAGCCGCGAGCAGGTCGGAGACAGCCTGCGAGAGCCAGACTCCGTCGGTGTGGAGCCAGCACGGCAGCAGCAACAGACAAGGTACCAAGAACAAGATCTGTCGCGTGGTGGACAACAAGATACTCACTCCGGCCTTGTTCACCGACTGGAACAGGATGGAGGTAACCACTTGGAATCCCGTAAAGATGAACATGGAGACGTAAAGCCTCAATCCACGGGCCGTAATCAGGGTGGTGTTCAGGTCATGGGTGAAGAAACCAGTGATGGTCTTGGGGAAACACATGCAGAGAGCGAAGGTGACGACGGAGACGATGCTGGCCCATCGGATGGCAAGGCTCAAAACCTCCCGGACACGGTCAGTCCTGCCAGCTCCGTAATTGTAGCCTGCGATAGGCTGCAAGCCGTTGGCCAGGCCGAAGATGACCATCACCATGAAGCCTACGATGCTGTTGATGATGCCGAAAGCCCCGATGGCCAAGTCGCCGCCCGCCACAGGCTTGCCGTTGATGAGGATGCCCGTGAAGTCGAGGTCTCCGTATGTCTTCAGCTGCATGTTGATGAGCATGATGACCACACAGGAGCAGAGGTGTATGAGGAAAGGAGAGAGTCCGATGGCGCATACCTCCTTGGTGATTTTCCAGTCGAAATGCAAACACTCCCGGGTGAATCGAACCTCTGTCTTGGGGTTGAGGAAGTGGGCCATCACCCAGATCAAGCCGCCGAGTTGTGCCAAGAGGGTGGCCCAGGCCGCCCCCTTGATGCCCCAGTGGAATCCGAAGATGAACAGGAGGGCAAACAGGAGATTCAAGGCGACCGTCAGCAGGATAGAGAACATGGCCTTCCTGGGGTGCCCGGTGGCGCGCATCAGATTGTTAAGCTCGTAAAAAAGGTTGGCGATGATGATGCCGTAGAGGATGATTCTCAGAAAATCGCGGGCGTAGGGTAGGGTGTCCGGACTGGCCTTGAAGAAGAGGAGCAGAGGATCCAAGAACAACAGGAAGAACACGGTGGCCACAATGCTGATGATGACGGTGAGAATCAGACTGTTGCCCAACACGCGGCTGGCCTCCTGGGTGCGATGCTCCCCCAGACGGATGGAAGCGATGGAGCTGCTGCCCGAGCCTATCAGGGAGCTGAAAGCGATGGACAGGTTCATGATGGGAAAGGTCAATGCCAGTCCGGAGATGGCCAGCGGCCCGACTCCCTGTCCGATGATGATGCGGTCGATGATGTTGTACAGCGAGTTGGCGGCCGTCGCCAAGGTGGCCGGGACTGCGTAGTTGCGGAACAGACGTCTGACAGATTGCTGCTCCAGAGCTAATGATGAGGTGTCGCTGTTGCTCTTCATAAGGGAGCGCAAAAATAATAAAAAACCTGGTTGGCTCTCCTCCCTTTTTTGCTATCTTTGCCGTCGGAATGAAGACAGAGAAATCCATATTGGCGCACGATATCCTGAAGCGGTACTGGGGATATCCCGAGTTCCGGCCGTTGCAGGAGGAGATCATCCTCTCGGTCTTGGACGGTCGCGACACGCTGGCCCTCTTGCCCACTGGCGGAGGCAAGTCGGTCTGTTTTCAGGTGCCGGCGCTCGCCCTCGGCGGGGTCTGTATTGTGGTCACCCCGCTGGTGTCGCTGATGAAGGACCAGGTGGCCCATCTGAAGGCCAACGGCATCAAGGCGGCCGCCATCTACTCGGGCCTGAGCCGCGAGGAGATACTGTCGGTGATGAGCAACGCCCTCTATGACCCCGATTTCCGTTTCCTTTATGTGTCGCCCGAACGGCTGCGCACGGAGACTTTCCTGCTCAACCTGCCCAAGATCCCGGTCCGGATGATTGCGGTGGACGAGGCGCACTGCATCTCCCAGTGGGGTTACGACTTCCGACCGCCCTATCTGCAGATCGCCGAGATCCGGCCGCTCTTCCCGGAGGTGCCCGTGCTCGCCCTCACGGCTACGGCCACCCCGGAGGTGGTCCGCGACATCCAGCAGAAGCTCCGCTTCAAGGAGGAGAATGTCTTCCAGAAGAGCTTCAAGCGCGACAACCTGACCTATTTTGTCGTCAAGGAGTCGGACAAGAACGGGCGCATGTTGCGCATCATGCAGCGCTATCCCGGCACGGGGGTCGTCTATGTGCGCAACCGCCGCAAGACCCAGGAGGTGGCCGAGTTCCTGCAGCAGAATGGCATCTCGGCCGACTACTATCATGCCGGATTGGAGGCCCGTGCGCGCGATCGCAAGCAAGACGCCTGGATGACGGGCAAGACGCGCGTGATCGTGGCCACGAACGCCTTTGGCATGGGTATTGACAAACCCGATGTGCGTTTTGTGGTCCACCTGGACATCCCCGACACGCTTGAAGCCTATTTTCAGGAGGCCGGCCGCGGCGGCCGCGACCTCAAGCCCTCTGTCGCGATTCTGCTCTACGACGAGTATGACCTCCGACAGCTCCGGCGCAACTTCACCCTCTCGTTCCCCACGCTCGAGAAGGTACGGGAGGTCTATGAGTACCTCTGCCAGTATTACAAGATACCCATGGGGGATGGCAAGAATCGGACCTATCCGTTCTCGCTTTCCCAGCATGCCCGGGAGCTGAAGATGGATGCTGCCCAGTACTACAATGCCCTGAAGTTTCTGGAGAAGACGGGCTCGCTGGTGGTGTCGGAGCATCTGCGCGAGAGATCCAAGATACACTTCAAGATGGATGGGGAGGAGCTGATGCGCTACTATCCGTTGCACCCGCAACTGGAGGAGTTCGTGAAGTTGCTATTGCGATCCTACGCCGGTGTCTTCACCCAGTTTGTGAACATCCAGGAGGAGGTGCTGGCCCAGCGCGCAGGACTCACGGTCGCGCAGGTGGAGGAGAATCTGAAGGCCCTTCGGGCCGACAAGGTGCTCTCCTATGAGCCCCAGAGCGAGATCCCCCTGATCATGTTCCTGGAAAACCGGGTCGAGGCCAAGCATCTTTTTTTCGACCCGAAAGACTATGACGACCGCAAGCAGCGGGCACAGGAGCGTCTGGAAGCTGTCATCCGATATGTCACCACCGACCATATATGCCGCAGTCGTCAGTTGTTGAGCTACTTCGGGGAGACCAAGAGCACGCCCTGCGGCTCCTGTGATGTGTGCCTGGCACGTAAGAAACGGATGCGGCAGGAGCAAGAGGATGAGATCCGGAAGGCGATCACGGACCTCTACCAGCAGGATGTGACCCTGCGCGAGATCCTGGACCGGCTGGCAGGGCGCTATGCCGAAGACGATCTGCTGGAGACCATGCGCCAGATGGTAGAGGATGGTGCCCTGCTGCATTAACTCCCGCGGTGCGATGATGACTGGGGCGCTGTCCTGCCCCGCACTGCAGTCTGGGGCGGGCATGTGCATGGAATGAAACTCGCGGCGCGGGTGACACTTGCCATGATGCTTGTAACGGCCCGACGCGAAAGGGAGACTGTGCTATCATGTATATCACCATTTTTTTTTTTTTTTAATCCCCTGAAATATCCTCATGGAATTATGCGTCTATAGGGGTGTAAAAAAAGGATTGGATTTTTCAGATGAAATGATTATTTTTGCACTTTCTAAAAATATTGCAATATGAAAAAGTTATTAGTTTTGATTTGTATGGTAAGCCTCTGTAT
>JAFYEU010000117.1 GCA_017544105.1 Bacteroidales bacterium | reverse complement strand
GACGGGCATCTTGTCGTTGCACAAGATCTGGCGCAACCGCTCTTCGTTGGTGAACAGCAGATGGGCACGCTTGTAGGTGGCAAAACGACGGGCGAAGCCAATGGTCAGGACGTCCGGGCGAATCTGTTTCAGCGTGGCTGTAATGAAGGCTGGCGACTCATTGCGGCGGCGCAACTGCTCGCTCAGCATCTCCTTCACTGCAGTGATCATCTCCTTGCGGAGCTCTTGCTTGAGATCCCAGATCTCTTGGTCGGCCACCTCGTAAATCTTCAACCAATGAGCAGGGTTGGACTGGTCCGTCAGAAAGTCGGGACCAAACACCCGGCGATGCAGCGCTTGCCAGCGCTTGTGTGCCCAGGTGGGGTAGTGCACGCCATTGGTGACATATCCGATGTGTGACTCCGCAGCAAAACGGCCATCGTAAAGGTCGGCGAACATCTCTTGTGACACACGACCGTGAATACGACTCACTCCGTTGACCTCCTGGGAGAAGTGGCAGGCCAGGATGCTCATGGAGAACTTGTCGTTGACGCAGTCGTCATGCTTGCGCCCAAAGCCCATGAAGGTCTCCCATGTGATGTTCATACGGTCGGGGAAAGTGGCAAAATAGGTGCGCATAAGATCCTCGCTAAAAGCATCGTGTCCGGCAGGTACCGGCGTGTGCGTGGTGTAAAGCGAGGAACTGCGTACCAACTCGATGGCGACAGCCATGTTGACATGCTTTTTCTGCATGGTCTGATAGATACGCTCCAAGTTGACAAAGGCGGCATGGCCCTCATTCAAATGGAAGAGAGTAGGCTCTTCACCTAACAGCTTGAGCATGCGCAGACCGCCAATGCCGAGCAGCATCTCCTGCTTGAGGCGGTTTTCTTGGTCGCCTCCATACAAGGTGGCTGTCACGTTGCGGTCCTCGTTCCAGTTATCGGCAAAGTCAGTGTCCATCAGGTAGAGGGGGATACGTCCCACATCCACACGCCAGATGCGCGCATACAGGTTGCGGCCTGGCAGCGACAGACAAATGGTGAGCCAGTTGCCCTCCTGGTCCTTTAGCGGGGTGATGGGCAATTTGGAAAAACTCTGTGGAGGGTATAGGTTGACCTGCTCGCCATTGCTCGAGATCTGCTGGGTGAAGTAACCGTACCGGTACAACAGTCCGATGCCGATCATGTTGACGTTCGAGTCGGAAGCCTCCTTGAGGTAGTCGCCCGCCAACATGCCCAGACCGCCAGAATAGATCTTCAGCTCGTTGCTGATGCCGAACTCCATGCTGAAGTAGGCAATCTTCTGCTCAGGACGGGTTCGAGGAGTCTCCATATAGCGTTGGAAACTGTCAAATACTCGATCCAGCTTGGACAGGAATTCCTGATTTTTTATGAAGGTCTCAAGCCGCTCATACGGTAGCACCTGAAGCAGATAGACGGGGTTTTGCTGGCAGCGTTCCCATAATTCAGTGCCGGCAATCTCTTCGAATAGTTCGCGGGCTTCGTAATTCCAGCTCCACCAGAGATTTTCGGAAAGCTTTTCCAGTTTCTCCAGACTCTTGGGGAGATGCGACTTGATGGATATCTGTCTCCATTCGGGACGTTGGATGTTGGTGTGTTTCACTATCTGACTGATATTTGAAGTTTTATTCTGATATAGTTCGTAACGGCTATCGCTCATGGCCAGCGCCTGCTCGTATGCTTCCAGGTAGAAGTTGTAAAGACTGCTCCAAAGAGCTTGTTGCGACATCTCGGCGGCTTTTTGGTCCAGCAGTGCTTTCTCTTCAGGTGTGCATTTGCAGTAGAAGCCGATGGCTTGGGCGATGTTCTCCACGACTTCGTCATCGTTGTGGTCCGTGCGGGGCACAACGGTCACACTGCGCTGGTCGGTGAAGTTCTTGTTAATCCATAAGCCGAATCCCGCCAGCGAAGTGGTGATGGTCGGGATGCCGAAGGCGATGCTTTCCAGTGGTGTGTATCCCCAAGGCTCGTAGTAAGAGGGAAATGCCGACAAGTCAAAGCCGATGAGAAAATCGTAGTAGGGTAGGTCGAAGATGCCGTCATGGCCGTCGAGATAGACCGGCACGAAGACCACCTTGACCTTCTGGTCCGGGGCGTTGTGCAGTCCGTATTGCTTGCAGGCGCGGATGATGGGGTCGTTGTAAGGGTCGTGCAGCACATGGGTGGAGAAGTCATCCAGCACAGGCGTGGAGGATATCGGCTCGCTCATGCGCTGAAGCAGGTCTTCCCGCTTGCCGCTGTTGCCGGCGGGTACAGCAATGAAGGCGCATACCGTGCGGTCAGGATCTTGCTGGGCATAGCGGGCCAGACTGCGGATGAAGACATCGATACCCTTGTTTCTGAACTCATAGCGGCCGCTGTTGATGACCAACATGGTGTCGTCAGGCAGCGGCTCCTGCATCAGTGCGGAAGCTACACGCAAGAGCTTCTGGCGGGCAGCCTCATGACGTTGAGCGTGATCGTCCCCTTGCGGAACAAAGCCATTCTCAAAACCATTGATGGTGATGACATCCGCCGGCTTGGAGAAGAATGCCGCACACTCCTTGTCGGTAATGTCACTCACGGTGGTATAGGCGTCCGCCACCTTCGCGGAAAGGTATTCCAGAGAGTATTTCGACTGCACTCCGAAACGTTGGGCAGTCTCTATGGGCTGGTACTGGCGTATGTTCTCGTACAGAGGCAGCCCGTTGCCGGCAATGCAACGCCCCAATACGGTGGCATGGGTTGTGAAAACAGTGGCAATCTGTGGTGTCACCGTCTCCAAATGCAGAATGCCCGTGCCTGTCATCCACTCGTGAAAATGAGCTACAATCTTGTCCATGGAGTTGCAATAGTAGTTGTAGAAACTCTCAATGACCTTGCCGGCAGCGTAACCAAAAAGAGCAGGCTCGATGTAGTCCCACTGCCCGGAGATGGAGTCCAGCTTGTGGTTGATCCAAAAAGTGGTCAGGATCTCGTTCTTGTGTTCGAAGAATGGGGTGAAATTGACTAAAATCACGATGGGAGACCCGCAGATCTGCCAACGCCCGATCCGGATCTTTAACCCCTCCTGTTGCGCGATCTCATGCCAATTGCGGAAAAGATCAGGGTCCTCGACAAAATCACCTTGATACTCTTTGGAAATGTCAGGGCCTATACAAATGTAGTGATCCCCAAATTGCTGTGCCACTGTTGATGCTTTGGAAGAGAGGACCGTGTAGATACCTCCCACTTTGTTGCAAACTTCCCAGGAAGTCTCGAAAATATAGTCTGCACTCATAAATCTCTTCTTAAAGAAAATAAAGGTGCAAAAATACAAAAAAACCAAGGAAATCCCAAATGGAAGCCCCCTTTAAAATATTTTTTTCTTAAGCGTTGGGAGTAATGAAAAAAAGTGTATTTTTGCGGCCTCAAAAATGGCG
>JAFYEU010000116.1 GCA_017544105.1 Bacteroidales bacterium | reverse complement strand
CTCCATACCCACAAGGATGATGGTTTGTTCACTACCGAGAGTTCGCCGCAGAAGTATTCATGGCTGTCATAGACCAGTCTTTTCTTCCTCATGCGGCTGATCAGAAAGTTCGGCAATAGCGTATCCAAGTCGTTGGCCACAAAGACATCAAACCTGCGAAAGAGCAGATAGAAGAACAGGCGGAGTTGGTATTCCGCATAAAAGAGAGATCCTTTTCGGAAGAGGAGTCTCATGCGATGGGTCTGGTAGGGCCGTTCTTCCAAAGCGGGCGAATCGCCATAACGGCGGCCTACCAAGGTGACTTGATAGCCGTTGCGTTGCAGGAAACGGGCCACCTTGTCTACCCGAGGATCTGTATAGAGGTCGTTGGTTACCGATAGGATGGCTTTGATCATTCTGCGAACTCGTTGCGGCCGTGGCATTTCTTGTATTTGAGACCGCTTCCGCACGGACACGGGTCGTTGCGGCCCACCTTCTTCTCCACGCGGATGGGCTGGCTTCCCTTGCCGCCCTGGGTCACCTGACGGCCACCGCCGGGAACGTCGCTACGGCCGGTCTGCAGCTTCTTGGCCTCAGACTGCGGCAGCTGGGCTTCCCGCACTTGAGTGTTCTCGGCTACCGGCAGCTTGCCCTTGTTCAGGAAGGAGACAATCTCCTGGCTGATGCGGACGAGTAATTCATCAAAGAGGTTGAAAGACTCCAACTTATAGATCAAGAGCGGGTCTTTCTGCTCGTAAGAGGCATTCTGCACACTCTCCTTCAAGTCATCCATGGCACGCAGATGCTCTTTCCAGGCATTGTCAATGACGGCCAGGGTGATACCCTTTTCAAAAGAGAGTCCCACCTCGCGACCGTTGGTCTCATGGCACTTCTTCAACGGAGCCACAATATTGATGCTCTTGACACCATCGGTAAAGGGGATAGCGATGTTTTGATATTGGTCGCCATGCTCCATATAGACACGGTCAATGACCGGGAAAGCCTGCTCACACACTTTGGCAATCTTCTCTTTATAATGGTCATAGACGATGGGTTGCAGTTGCTCTATCAGCTTGTTGGGTCTTTCCTGCAAGAAGGTATCCTCATCAAAGGGGGATTCGATGCCAAAAGTGGTAATCATTGCAGCGGAGAATCCTTCGTAGTCTTTGGCATCCCAATAGTCGGGTACCATAGAGGCGCACACATCTTCGAACATTTGGGCAATATCGATAGCCAGACGGTCGCCGAAGAGGGCGTTGCGGCGTTTGCGATAGATGGTGGAACGTTGCTTGTTCATCACATCGTCATATTCCAGCAAACGTTTACGAATGCCGAAGTTGTTCTCTTCCACCTTCTTCTGGGCACGCTCGATAGATTTGGAGATCATGCTGTGTTGGATCACATCACCATCCTGGTGGCCCATCTGGTCCATGACCTTGGCGATACGGTCGGAGCCGAAGAGACGCATGAGGTCGTCTTCCAAAGAGACGAAGAACTGGGAGCTGCCGGGGTCACCTTGACGGCCGGAACGACCACGCAGCTGGCGGTCCACACGACGGGAGTCATGGCGCTCGGTGCCGATGATAGCCAAACCACCCAACTCTTTCACCTTGGGAGTCAGCTTGATATCGGTACCACGACCTGCCATGTTGGTGGCGATGGTGACAGTGCCCTCCTGGCCGGCTTCAGCCACGATGTCGGCCTCTTTCTTATGCAGCTTGGCATTCAACACATTGTGCTGGATGCGGCGCATGTTGAGAATCTTGGACAACAACTCGGAAGTCTCCACAGAGGTGGTACCCACCAACACGGGGCGGCCCTCTTCGTGCAGACGCACAATCTCGTTCACCACGGCGTTGTATTTCTCGCGCTTGGTCTTGTACACCAAGTCGTCATAGTCTTTACGGATCACCGGCTTGTTAGTCGGGATGACCACCACATCGAGTTTGTAGATGTTCCAGAACTCGCCGGCTTCCGTCTCGGCAGTACCGGTCATACCGGCCAGCTTCTTGTACATACGGAAGTAGTTCTGGAGGGTGATGGTGGCGTAGGTTTGGGTGGCGGCCTCCACCTTCACATTCTCCTTGGCTTCGATAGCCTGGTGCAGACCGTCGGAGTAGCGACGGCCCTCCATGATACGGCCGGTCTGTTCGTCCACAATCTTCACCTTGTTGTCGATGATGACGTACTCCACATCTTTGGTGAACATGGTGTATGCCTTCAGCAGCTGATGGACGGTATGAATACGGTCAGAGGCAGCGGCAAAGTTGCTATAGATCTCCTCTTTGCGGGCAGTTTTCTCTTGAGGGGTGAGGTCGAGTTTCTCCAGTTCGGCAATTTCGGCACCCACATCCGGCATGATGAACATCTTGGCCTGCTCGGCATCCTTGCTGATGACATCGATACCTTTCTCCATGATATCGACGGTGTTCTGCTTCTCCTCGATGACAAAGTAAAGCTCATCATCGATGAAGTGCATATTGCGGTTTTGCTCCTGCATGAAGAAAGACTCGGTACGTTGGAGCACCTGTTTCATACCGGGTTCACTGAGGAACTTGATGAGAGCCTTGTTTTTGGGCAGGCCGCGGTGGGCACGCAACAACAACATGGCACTCTCGTCTTGCGGCTTGGGGTCAGGATTCTCCTTCAGCAATGCCTTGGCTTTGGTCAGGATGTCGGCCACGTAGAGGCGTTGGGCGTTGTACAGTTTCTCCACAATGGGCTTGTATTGGTCGAAGTCCTGCTTGTCGCCTTTGGGTGTGGGACCGGAGATGATCAACGGGGTACGGGCATCGTCAATCAAGACGGAGTCCACCTCATCGACGATGGCGTAGTTGTGGGGGCGTTGCACCAGCTCCCCGATGTTGCGGGCCATATTGTCACGCAGATAGTCGAAACCGAACTCGTTGTTGGTACCGTAGGTGATGTCGGCGTTATAGGCGCGGCGGCGCTCGTCGGAGTTGGGCTCGTGCTTGTCAATGCAGTCCACGGAGAGGCCGAGGAACTCATAGAGACGTCCCATCCACTCGGAGTCACGTTTGGCGAGGTAGTCGTTGACGGTCACCACATGGACGCCCTTGCCGGGGAGTGCATTGAGGTAAACGGGGAGGGTGGCGACGAGGGTTTTACCTTCACCAGTGGCCATCTCCGCGATCTTGCCGTCGTGGAGCACCATGCCGCCGATGAGCTGCACATCGTAGTGGCACATATCCCAAGTGATCATATTGCCGCCGGCAGACCAGGAGTTGCGGTAGCGGGCGATGTCACCGTCAATCTCTATACCGTCGTGAGTGGCGGCCAGATCACGATCCATCTGCGTGGCCTTCACTTCAATGACTTCATTCTCTTTGAAGCGGCGGGCAGTCTCCTTCATCACAGAAAAAGCCTCGGGAAGAATCTCGCGGAGAATATGCTGGGTGGTCTCGTAGATCTTCTCCTCCAATTTTTCACTCTCCTTGTAGAGATCCTGTTTCTCCTCGATGGGCAGATCGTAGTTGGCGTCCAGGTAGTCTTTGATCTCCTTCACGCGCTGTTCCTCCGTGGCAGTGGCCGCCTGAATCTTCTCCCTGAACTCCACCGTCTTATGCCGTAACTCATCTGTTGTCAGGTTCTTAATGGTTTCGTAAACCTCTAGAGTCTTATTTAGCAAAGGCTTCAGTTCTTTCATATCCCTGTCCGCCTTTGTACCAAAAATCTTTGTTAAAAAGTTTGCCATATTCCTATTAAAAATTAAGGGGGCAAAGATACAATTTTTTGGTGAATGGGAAACAGGAGAGAAGAGGGTTATAGTTAAGAGTTAATAGATAATAGTTATTGGGGAGGGGGAGGGGTGGCGACAGGGGCCAGGATCTCGTAGTTCCCTTTTGAACATTGGACCTTGAACTATGTTCCCCTTAATTTCTTAACTTCTTAATTCCTTAATTCCTCTTTGTGTCCTTTGTGCCTTTGTGGTTTTGATTCGGAGTTTTACTTTCCCTCCGTCTTCACGAACTTGCTGGCGAGGGTGTCTCCCGAGGCGGTGGTCACGGTGAGGAGATAGACGCCCGCGGGCAGCTTCGTTACGTCCATCTTCCCGTCAGGACCGGCGAAAGCGGCCACCTCCCGTCCCGCGAGATTGGCGATGACGATATGGTCGATGGTCTCGTCGGCATTGGAGAGGGCCACGTACAGCATTCCGTCCGTGGGGTTGGGATATACCAGCAGGCTGCCGTCGGTGCCGTCCTGTAGAGACGCGCCATGGCGCGTCTCTACGAGGTTCTCATCCTTAATATCCTGTTTGTGTGAAGGTTGTCTCCGAAGCCCATCACCCTCCTCACAGTCGGCACACGGCTCAATTCTGGCCACAAACGTGCTGCCCGCCTCGGCTGTGAAGCCTGGCTGCAGCACAACCTCTTTGTGTGCCACATATTCCGAAGTGTCTCCAGACGAAATGGTCCTCCAGGAAGACGGATAGGCATTGTCCTGGGGCACGCTCGCCAGCGTGGTGAAGGTCTTGGGTACATTCAGATGCGGGTCAGGAGTAGTATTTCCTAATAAAGTGTAGTAGTTATAATAGTGCATCCACAATGGCAGGCTGAAGTCGCAGTAGTCCTGAGTATAGGCGGGGTGGATGTTGAAAACAGCACGTTCCAAATGATTCCAATTATAATTACCTTGTATGATACTATTTATGGAACACCAGATTTCAAGATCATCATACTCATGTCCCCAATTGAAATGAAACAACCCTGTCTCTTCATTATACCCGTCACACACGAAAGCATGTCCATTTTCATTGAATTCATTTGTATTATACGATATACCAGCATATAAAACCGGCTTCCCAGCCATAATGTCATCCACAATGAAACTTTTCCAGTCAGAATCGTTAGGATATGTTGATCTTAATCTTCTGATGGCATCAGGAGAATAATTGAAGGTGTCCACCAAGGAATTTCGTGCTTTAAGTGGAGTTGTGAATGATTGGCATTTTTTGTTATGACAGTAATCCATATCTGCCGCCCTACCACAATCCGCCATCAATCGGGCTATGGCATTTCGTTCATTTTCATAGTTGGCGTTCACTGGACATGTTGGGATAGAATAATCATGACTTGTTAAGCTGTCAGCCATGTTACACCAGTCAAATTGATATGTCTTATTAGGCAGATATACAGGATATTTCCAATAATTCATGATTTGAGCCATAGCTGTTGCTACACATCCCGTAGGGCAATAACCATGCGAGCATACTTCATTTTCCTCAATAAAAAAGTTAAAGGCATGAAAATCCCATGCTTTTGAAGCGCGAGACTGTCCCCATTTAGTGGTTAGTAGAGGACCATAGATGTCACCAGACCTTGGAAAGTGTCCCATATCTGAATCCAAAAGTGCCATCCAGTCAGGGTGAATATAAGCAGATCTCAAGCTGTCGGCAACATATTGTATGGCATAAGCATAGTTATATACGAAATCATATAAACCATCTGGTAAACTTGAAATATTGGGAAGAATCCTCTCCTGGTTAAAGGAATAAAAGAGCACGGGCTGGCAGTCTTTATAACCGGACAATACTATACTGACACCATTGTCAAAGCTAATTTCGCGCAGTACCGTATGACAAGAAATCTCAAGAGAATCTGTTGAGACAATATTGTAGGATCTTAGTGACGGATAATGCAAATACAAATGAGCATACCGGGTGGCGGCAATCTCTGCTTCTGTTACTGTCGCGGGCGTTTGGGCATAAAGGAACAAGCACATAAAAGACCAGTAAAAGACTAAGGTAATTCTTCTCATAGTGTTCAGAAATTTAAAGACAACCCTATACCATAACGTGTCGGACCAAAGTGAAGGGAAATGTGATTTCGTCTTTGGTTATAGTCTGACACAATATGATTTATTTTCTTGTAGCTATCCAAGGTGAGCCATAGGGCAGGAGTAAAAAACAATATGGCACTCCCCAAGGCCATCCCCAAACTTACTTCGGTAAAAAGTGGCGTAAGATCATCCGTTGGATGGTTTGGATCAGTTGGATGAGTGTGAATTGCCGATGTAATAAGATTCCAACTTGCGTACCCTAAGAAACCTGTCACAGCAACGCCTCCCACAGACCAAAGGACTAACGCAGACACATATTCCCGGCGTGCCTTATAATAGAGATTAAAACTTTCAGGGGAAAGCAAATATACGGAAGAATGCAGAGAAATTTTTCCCATCATTTCCGCTTCATAAAGATGGCCGTGGTGTCTGGCCAATTGCATGGGGAGACTCCCTGTGCTGTCGGACTCTTGAGCTTCTAATGACAAAGCTAACGCCAATATAGTGAGAATAAAGAGTATCTTTTTCATATCGTCAGAACTTAAAGGTTAAACCAACTCCATGCCCACTCAACCCCAGGGAGAGTGTTCTGCCTGTGGTGTTATTGTAGTCTGCAGCAACTCTGTTCAGTTTCCGGTAGCTGTCAGCGGTGAGGACAACGGCCGGGACCAAAGCAGCAACGGTCAGCGCGAAAGTGCAAATAAAGGGCGTATAATAGAAAGTATAGCTCATCGGTGAGTAATTGGGAATTCCCTTATGTCCTACCAGGGCTATGATCAAGGAGGAGGCTGCTCCCGTACCGGATATTGCCCACATGGAAAGGGATGCCATGTACTCCGCCCGCGCTTGACAGTAGGTATAGAACGACTCCTTGGAAAGCATCCCACCTAATGTCGGCACATCCATTTTCTCCATGGTGGTGCTGTTATACAGATTCCCGTACCTGCACTGCAGAACCGCATTGGACAAGTCTTTGTTATCTGTTTGTGAGAATAGTTGGGCTGAAAGCAAAAAGAAGAGCCCCCATAATAGATATTTTTTCATTTCAACCCTCCTTCCCCTTTCAGTTCGTCAATCTGCTTTTGCAGGTCTATGACATAGAGCGTCAGCTCCTCGATCTTTTGGAGTAGCAGGGCATTCATCTCTCCCAGCTCTATTCCGGATTCCAGCACCTCCGCTGCGGACGGAATGTTGGGCAGATGATTGTTCTTGCTCACGAAGCTGCCCAAATCCTTCAAATTCATGAGTTCGTATTCCTTGCCGAACACGTAGTCCGGCCAGCAGGGACTGCCGTTGAGCGACACCCGAACCTCCTTGGCGCACACTGTCCCGTTCACCGTCAACTTCTCCTGCGGGGTGTTTGTCCCGATGCCCACGTTGCCGTCATTCGACAAAAACAACGCATGGTTGAATCCATTGTAGCCCGTCTCCCACGTCTTCCAAAAGTTCAACCCGTATCCCTCGCTCTCGCTATTGCAATACTCAATGCCCCATGAACCCGCCGGATCCGTGTTGGAGGCTGCCGAACCGAACAAAATGGAACCGTTGGTGGAACCGGGCGCCCTGGAAGAAGTCTTGGTTATCAAGATGTTGTTGTTCACCACATGGATCTTCTGCTTCGGATACTGTGTGTTGAAGCCCACGTACCCGTTGGTGTCTATCACCAAGCCTTGGCCGTTGTTCAGGACGCTGAGGTTTGCCTTCTCAAGCTGGGAGATGGTGACGGCAAGAGAGGACAGGTATATTTTGAAACCATCCGAGAAGGAGCTGCCGGTAGAGGGGTTGGTTATCTGAAAAGTGGTGGGGGCGGGTTTGGGGTTAGACATATGGCTCCCGTGAATATGCAGATTTGCCATGGGGGCACTGGTCCCTATACCCAGAAAGGGGTTGTCGGCAAGCAGT
The DNA here is from genome assembly GCA_017544105.1 of Bacteroidales bacterium. Lineage (GTDB taxonomy): Bacteria > Bacteroidota > Bacteroidia > Bacteroidales > WCHB1-69 > F23-D06. The sequence goes on along the minus strand of JAFYEU010000116.1, from coordinate 5,315 downwards.
GCCATGCGGATTGTGTTGTTTGTGCCGAACTGCAGCGGCACGGAGTTGGTGGTGCCCACGAAGCTGCTGGAGGTGGCATCGGAGTTTCCAGTAAGCAGCCAGGAGGATGTCTGGGCATCCACCGTTGTGGCCATCATGAGGGCGCAGGCCAACGCCAAGGCTGCCCATGTGTGTGATTTTCTGGTGTTTCGGGTTGTAGTTTTCATCATGATGTGTTTTTTAAGGGGGACTTCTATTTTTTACTTTTTTCGCGCCACACCTCCAGACCCTGCGAGGTCCATTAAACAGAATCTGAAAATATGACGCTGCAAAGATAACAACTTTATTATTAATATGATGCAAAAAAGTCGAATGGTTGCAGATGCTTTGATTTTTTTCTTTCTTTTTTTATCGTACGAGTTTGTGTATTATTGATTTACAGCGTTTATTGAGTTAGTTCATTCCTAATCGCAAGACTTGCTCGTACCGGCACAGGTTGTAGACCAGGTTTGTCAGGGTGTTGTAGGCCGCGTTCCGCTTGATCACCTTGTCCTTCATCTCGAACTTCCGCATCACCCTCTTCACCCTTTTGCCGATGTAGGCACTGTCGGCGAACAAATCCTCTCCCCTGTCATTCTCATCCACAAGCTCTTTCACCGGCTTGGAGTTCATGAACGGAGGCATTCGTAGTCACTCCTTTCTTGATGAACTTGCTTCCCTTGTCCACTTTTGTGTGGTTTTGTAGCCGTAATGTTTCTCCCCGCCCTTCTTCACCCAGCGTGCATCTATGTCTTTCTGCCTTTTCTTGTTGGCCTTGCGCTTCTTCTCTTCCTCGGTGTCGCACTCTTCGGGATTCCACAACTCGCCGCCCCTGTCTTCCTTGATTAGTTTGTTCTCTTCGCGTGTGTTGTGCTGGCGCGGCGCCTCCACGAAACTCCCGTCAATCATGGTGCCCTCATGCATGATCAGGTTTTTCTCCTCCAGGAAAGCGTAGAATTCATCGAACAATTGCCAAAAAAGGCCTTTCTTTGTCAATTCCTCCTTGAAAGCCCATATTGTTTTCCCGTCGGGCACCTTGTCGCCGCTGGCCAGTCCGAGGAAATCGCGGAACGAGAGCATGTCACGGATCTGGTATTCCGCCTGCGCATCGCTGAGATGATATATCCGCTGCAGCACCACGATCTTGAACATCGTCTCCTCGTTGTCAAAAAGGGTGATGTTGCCCTGCTTCTTGTATGTCGGTTTGATCTCTTTCATCTGCCATGCAATTTTGCCGCAAATATACAAATAATTCTCTGAATGACAATTGGTTGCGAGAGATATTCATCGTAAAAAGTTAAAAGACGATAGTTGTCCGGAAAGGGAATTTCAGATGTCTTTTTGCAAGGATTTTTACCCGTAAGGAGTTGGTAATCAGTTAGAAATAATTAGAAGTCGCCAATAGTTATTGGGGAGGGGGAGGGGTGGCGACAGGGGGCAGGACACGGGAGTTCCTCTTTCCCGTAATCCTATGACTCCGAACGGCTATCATAGCGCAAGGTGCTGCTCGTCTCCTCTTGGAAGAGCGTATGGGCCACGTGGCGGATCCTTTCCTCCGTAACGGCAAAGTAATGATCGCGCTCGTGAACAAAGTACTCCGCTTCGGAAGTCACCTCCCCAATGGCCAGGGTGGTGGCGCGGTCTTCCACCTTGATTTCGTTGTTCAGGAGGATGGACTCGGCGCGGTTCTGGACCTTCTGCAGGTCATGGGCAAAAGTGTCGGGAAACCGATAATGGTAGAGATGTTCGCTCAAGGCTTGGTCTGCTTCTTCCAAGGTCACCCCTTCTGACGGATATCCGCTGATCAGAAAACAACCGTTGTCGGCGGTACCGCTGATTGCTGCCGAGATAGTGGAAAAGAGCTTCCTTTTATGCACGAATTCCTGATAGAGGTAGGAAGACTGTCCCGTGCCGAACATGTCGGAAATCAGATCATAGGCATAATAGTCCGGGTGCAGACGGTTGCACATCGGCCAGCCTTTCACGAGCGCGGGCGTGGGTACGTTGCGGTGAACGGTTTGCAGGCGCGCCGCCGTCTGGCACTCTTCCGAAGGGTACGTCCTGTGCAAAGGCGCACCCGCAGGAATGTCGCCAAACCACTTCTCGGCCAATCGGAAGACATCCTCCGCCTGCACATTGCCCGCCACTACCAGCACTGCGTTGTTGGGACGATAATAGCGACTTTGAAAGTCCCGGATCATCGCCATGTCCACCTCCGCAATGTGCTCCAGCTTCTTGCCGATAGGCAACCATTGGTAGGGATGTTGCTGATAGACCATCCCATAGAACAGCATCATCAGGTCACCATAAGGTCTGTTCAGGAAGTTCTCCTTGAACTCTTCCATCACCACCTGTTTCTGCACGTCCAAGGTCTCCTGCTCAAAACGGAGCGCATTCATACGGTCAGCCTCAAGCCAAAGGGCTGTTTCCACATTGCCGGCCGGTAACACGATGTAGTAGTTGGTCAGATCCTGGGAGGTGTAGGCATTGTTGAGGGCCCCGATCCGCTGGAGTACCCCGTCGTAATCGGGAGCATTGGGCGAACCGGTGAACATATAATGTTCCATCAGATGGGCCATGCCGGTATGGTCCGGATGCTCATCGCGGGAGCCGACCCGGTAGGTTACGTTGACAGCCACGATGGGCGTGGTGGCGTCTTCATGAACAAGGACCCGTAGCCCGTTGGGGAGAGTTATGCGTTGAAAATGAATCATACGGTGATTTTAATGCGGCAAAGATAGGAATTTTTATATCTTTGCCGCCCTTAAAAAAACGACCGATATGAACTTCAAACTCACTGCACCCTATCAGCCTTCAGGCGACCAGCCGGAGGCCATCCGCCAACTGGTGGAAGGTCTGCGGCGTGGGGATGAAGCGCAGACCCTGTTGGGGGTCACGGGCTCCGGCAAGACCTTCACCATTGCCAATGTGCTGCAAGAGGTCAACCGCCCCGCCCTGGTGCTCAGCCATAACAAAACCCTGGCGGCCCAGCTGTACAGCGAGTTCAAACAGTTCTTCCCCGAAAACGCAGTCGAGTACTTCGTCTCCTACTATGACTACTACCAGCCGGAGGCCTACATCCCGACTACCAACACTTACATCGAGAAGGATCTATCCATCAACGCGGAGATCGAGAAGCTGCGACTGCATGCCACTGCCTCGTTGTTGTCTGGCCGCCGCGATATCATCGTCGTGGCCTCTGTATCTTGCATCTACGGTATCGGCAACCCCGACGACTTCTCCCGTAACGTCATCAATATCCACAAGGGGATGATCATCGACCGCAACAAACTATTGCTGGCCTTTGTGAGCAGTCTCTACTCCCGCACGGAACTCAACCTGCAACCCTCCCAATTCCGCGTCAAGGGCGACACGGTGGACATCTTCCCTCCATACGTGGATTATGCCTACCGCATTGTTTTCTTCGATGATGAAATAGAGCGCATCGCGGAGATAGAACCCCTGTCCGGTGGAGTTATCGCCGATGTGGACCAGATCACCCTCTACCCCGCCAGCATCTTCGTCACCACCCAACAATCCATGAACGACGCCATTGACCAGATTACCTTGGATATGGGTGAACAGGTGGAATATTTCAAATCCATTGGCAAGCATCTGGAAGCCAAGCGCTTGGAAGATCGGGTAACCTACGATGTGGAGATGATGAAGGAGTTGGGCTACTGCTCGGGCATTGAGAACTACTCCCGCTATTTTGACAAGCGTAAGCCCGGGGAGCGACCGTTCTGCATCCTGGACTTCTTCCCGGAGGACTTTCTGCTCATCGTGGATGAGAGCCATGTGACCATACCCCAGATCGGCGGCATGTATGGGGGTGACCGTTCCCGCAAGGTCAACCTGGTGGAGTACGGATTCCGTCTGCCGGCGGCTTTGGATAACCGGCCGTTGAAGTTTGACGAATTCGACAGCCTGACGGGGCAGACCATCTTCATGAGCGCCACGCCCGCAGAGTTTGAGCTGACGCGCTCCAACGGGGTGGTGGTGGAGCAGGTGGTGCGGCCCACGGGCTTGCTGGACCCGCCCATCGAGGTGCGCCCTGCCACCAACCAGGTGGACGACCTGCTGAAGGAGATCGAAGACACCGTGGACAAGCACGAGCGAGTGCTGGTGACCACGCTGACCAAGCGAATGGCAGAAGAGCTGAACACCTACCTCATCAATATCGGCATCCAATCGTGCTACATCCATTCGGACGTGGAGACATTAGACCGCGTGGAGATCTTGAAGAAACTGCGCGAAGGCGTCATTGACGTGCTGGTGGGTGTCAACCTATTGCGTGAGGGATTGGACCTGCCGGAAGTCTCGTTGGTGGCCATCATGGACGCCGACAAGGAGGGCTTCCTGCGTAACGAGCGGTCGCTGACGCAGACGGCGGGGCGGGCGGCGCGTCATGTCAACGGACGCGTCATCTTTTACGCCAACCAGATCACCAAGTCGATGCAGGCCACCATGGACGAGACGGCGCGCCGCCGGGCCAAGCAGATGGCCTATAACGAAGAGCACCACATCGTGCCCAAAGGAGTGGTCAAGTCGGAGGAGATGCTTTTGGCCAAGCAGGTGGATGAAGCTATCCAGCATTCGTCAACTTCTCAGAACTACAACACAGAACCTCTTGCCACGCCCGTAGCGGCAGAAGAGGACCTCCACCTGATGAATGTGGAGGAGCTGCAGAAAGAATCCAAAAGGTTACGCAAGGAGATGGAGAAAGCCATCAAGGCACTGGACTTCGATGCGGCTATCAAGTTGCGCGACAGGATCAAGGAGGTGGAAGAGCGGGTTAAGAACTACTAAAATGCAGGAGTCTCACCCTCCCCACGCTTTGGGGAGTGAAGGAACTAAGGGTGGCGACACTTCAACGCCATCGTTCAATGTTTAAAAAGAAAGGGCAACCGCACGGCTGCCCTTCTTTTATGCTGTAAACCCCTTTTAATAATTAAAGGTTGAAGCTACTATTTGACGAGGTCAACGATAGCTTTAAATGCCTCAGGATTATTCATCGCGAGGTCGGCAAGGGCTTTGCGGTTAAGCGCCACACCTTTCTTGCCTAAGTTGCCCATGAGGACAGAGTAGGACATGCCATATTCGCGCGCACCCGCGTTGATACGGGTGATCCACAAACTTCTGAAGTTTCTCTTTTTGTTCTTTCTATCGCGGTAGGCGTATTGCTGGCCTTTTTCCCACGAATTGACTGCAACGGTCCAAACGTTTTTACGTTTGCCGAAGTACCCACGGGTACGTTTCAAAATCTTTTTTCTTCTTGCTCTTGAAGCAACATGATT
>JAFYEU010000115.1 GCA_017544105.1 Bacteroidales bacterium | reverse complement strand
CGGGGGCAGCAACGGCGCGGTGCTCACCACTTCCGCCGAGTTCAGGATGTGGTTCAGCGACTCGCTATATCATGCGGGCGATGTGTGCCGTCTTAGGGTGTATAGTACTGATTACCAGCGTGTGCTGAAGGTAGTGGTGGAATGAGGCGCCGCGAACCTATCCCAAAGTGGAGGGGTTGAGCCAACAGCACAATAATTGATTTGTCTTATGGGTAAGATATGCGAGAATTTGCTATTTTTGCCGCGCAAAATTTACCCCCGTCAATGGAAAGAAGATTCAACACTGAAGATATTGGAGACGACAGCGCTTTCGATAACGGCCGAAACCGCAAGTCGGATCGCCCCCATCGCGATAATAACCGCAATAAAAAGTATTCCCCTCGTTCGAAGGATGGATTCAAATCCCGCACAAGACGCCGTTTTGATGACGACGATGCCAGTGCCTACTCTGGCAAACGATCCTTCAAGGGCGGTAGAGACCAGCGCGGTCGCTATAAAAAAGAGGACAACCGTCCCCGCCGTCGCGACATCACAGGCGAATCTTCTATCTTGAGCGAAATCGTGGAACGTCGCAAACAGGAAGGTCGCCTGAAACCGCGCAAGCAAAAGATTTTGACCTTGGAGTTTGAGGAACAACACGGCCCTATCCGCCTTAACAAATACATTGCCAATGCGGGTATCTGCTCCCGTCGTGATGCGGATGTGCTCATTGCCTCTGGCGCCATCACCGTCAATGGGGAGGTGGTGACCGAGATGGGCCATAAGGTGATGCCTACCGACGAGGTACGCTATGGCGATAAGGTGCTCCAACGCGAGAAACCAGTCTATGTGCTTCTCAACAAACCCAAGGATTATATCACGACTACCGATGACGAACGCGATCGCGCCAACGTGATGGAACTGGTGCGCGATGCCTGCCAAGAACGGATCTATCCCGTCGGTCGTCTCGACCGCGACACGACAGGCCTGCTGCTCCTTACTAATGATGGAGACCTGACTAAGAAACTGACACATCCTAGCTCTCATATCGAAAAGACCTACATGGTGGAACTCGACAAGCCATTCGCCTCTGTGGACATGGATACAATCCGCCATGGTATTGAGTTGAGTGATGGTGTGGTGACCCCTGATGATGTGGAGTATGTGGAAGGTGCTGACTCTAAAAAGATTGTCGGCATCACCATCCATTCTGGCAAGAACAGGGTGATTCGCCGTATGTTTGACGCGCTGGGTTATGAGGTCGTCAAACTCGACCGGGTTATCTTCGCCGGCTTGACCAAGAAGGATCTGCCGCGTGGCAGATGGCGCTTCCTCACCAAGAATGAGATCTCTTTTCTGAAGATGATCTCTACCAAGAACAAAGAAGAGGAAAAATAACGATGAATCATCTTGAGTTGATGGCCCCTGCAGGCTCCTATGAGTCGCTGATGGCCGCCATTCAAGCAGGCGCCAAAGCGGTCTATTTCGGTGTGGGCGCACTCAATATGCGTTCCCGCTCAGCAGCTAATTTTACCCTGGACGACCTTCAACAGATCGCCGATATCTGTCGCCAGCATGAGGTCAACTCCTATCTTACCGTCAACACGATCGTCTATAACGATGAACTGCCTTTGTGTCATGACCTGCTTGATGCAGCTAAGAAGGCTCAGGTCACTGCCATTATCGCGTCCGACATGGCCGTCATCCAGTATGCCCGCCAGATAGGCCTCGAAATTCATCTCTCCACACAGTGCAATGTCACCAATGTCGAAGCGGTGCGCTATTATGCCCAATTCGCCGATGTGGTGGTGCTGGGTCGCGAGTGCAACCTCCGTCAGGTGGCCGACATCTGTCAGACTATCCGGGAGGAACATATCACGGGTCCCAAAGGAGAACTGGTGCAGGTGGAGATGTTCGTCCATGGCGCCTTGTGCATGGCCGTCTCTGGCAAGTGCTATCTGAGCCTCGACAATTACAACTATCCAGCCAATCGGGGCGCATGCATCCAGCCGTGCCGCCGTGCCTATCGTGTCACCGACTATGACAATGAAATCGAACTGCTGGTGGATAACCAGTATATCATGTCCCCCAAAGATCTCTGTACCATTGGCTTTATCGACAAAATGATCAAGGCCGGCGTCTCCATCTTCAAGATTGAAGGTCGCGGCCGCTCGCCCGAGTATGTGAAGATAGTGACGCAATGCTATGGGGAGGCTATCCAAGCTGTGCAAACACAAACGTTCACCCAAGAGAAGGTGGAGGCCTGGACCCAGCGTCTGCGCAGCGTCTATAACCGTGATTTTTGGGATGGCTACTACCTGGGCCGTAAGATGGGTGAGTGGTCGGAACGCTACGGCTCCCAAGCTACCCGCGTGAAACAGCATGTGGGCAAGGTGACCAACTTCTTCAGCAATATCTCTGTCGCGGAGGTCTCCATTGAGGAGGATACCCTCTCAGTTGGCGATGAGATTCTGGTGATCGGACCTACCACTGGCGTGTACGAGGAGACCGTGTCAGAGATCCGCGTGGACCTCAAGCCGACGGAAAAAGCTCTGCAAGGGGAACTCTGCTCCATCCCCGTCCAACAGCTGGTACGCCGCGGTGACCAAGTCTATAAGTGGGTGACAACGGTGGACGAGTTTTAGCTGATCCGAGTCCAGTTTTTCTCTCTCTTCATGATCTCTCTCAACGTGACTGCAATCCGCTGGTGCTCTGGCTGTGAAAGCGACGGATCGTTGTTCAAGATCTGCATGGCCAGCTTGCGGGTGTAGGCCACCAGTTGCTCATCTTTGCTGAGGTCCGCAATCTTGAAGTCCAGCATGCCGCTCTGCTGCGTGCCTTGAATGTCGCCAGGCCCGCGTAACTTCAAGTCAAAATTGGCTATCTCAAAGCCGTCGGTCGTGCTGACCATCGCGTTGAGGCGCTGCTTGCCCTCGCTGCTGAGTTCGTATTTGGACATCAGGATGCAGTACGACTGGTTGCCGCCACGCCCCACGCGCCCCCGCAATTGGTGCAACTGCGATAAGCCAAAACGCTCGGCATTTTCAATGACCATCACGGTGGCGTTGGGAACATCAATGCCAACCTCAATGACCGTTGTGGATAGCAATATCTGCGATTGGTTTTTCGCAAACCGTTGCATCTCAAAGTCTTTATCCTCCGCACTCATCCGACCATGCACCATCCCGATGCCGTATTCCGGCTCCGGAAAATCATGCTGGATGGCCTCGTAGCCGGCCTGGAGGTCTAACAAATCCAACTTCTCTGACTCCTTGATGAGCGGATAAACGATGAACACCTGCCTGCCTGCCGCTATCTGCTTCTTTAAAAATCCATATAACGCTAACCGGTCTTTGTCATATAAATGTTTGGTGATGATGGGTTTGCGCCCCTGAGGGAGTTCGTCAATGACCGAGATGTCAAGGTCCCCATACAGGGTCATGGCCAAAGTCCTCGGGATGGGAGTGGCTGTCATGACCAAAATATGGGGTGGGGTGGTGTTCTTGCGCCATAACTTGGCCCGCTGCTCTACGCCGAAGCGATGCTGCTCATCAATGACTACTAACCCTAAATTGCTGAATATCACATTGTCCTCAATCAGGGCATGCGTTCCAATCAGAATATCCACATCCCCGTTTTGCAGCCCCTCCAGAATCTGCCTGCGCTTGGATGTCTTGGTAGTGCCCGAGAGGAACTCAACCCGTAACCCCAAGGGAGCCACCTGCTTGCTGATTTTCTCAAAATGCTGGGTGGCCAGGATCTCCGTGGGCGCCATCAGACACGACTGATAGTGGTTGTCCTTGGCTAACAACATGATGAAGAGCGCAATGATGGTCTTGCCACTGCCCACATCACCCTGCAATAGCCGGTTCATCTGCCGCCCACTGCCCACATCAGCCCGGATCTCCTTGATGACCCGCTTCTGCGCATTGGTCAGCTCGAAAGGAACATAGTGTTTGTAGAAATTGTTGAAATAATCCCCTACCTTGGAGAAAAGATGCCCTTTGATGGTTTGGGTGTTGATGAGCTTCAGCGAGAGCAATTTCATCTGGGTGAAGAAGAGCTCGTCAAACTTAAGGCGCAAGGCCGCCCGTGCCAGATGCTGACTGCTAGCCGGATAGTGGATGTTGCAATAGGCCTCCTTAAGTGGCATTAGCTTCAATTCCTGCACCATCCGATCCGACAAGGTCTCCGGAATCACATCCTTGACAACAGGTAGCAAATTCGCCACCAACTTGCTGATAGCCTTGGAATCCAAGGTCTTCTTCTTGGCCATGTCGGAGGTGTTGTACAAGGGCATGAAGTTCATAGGCACGGAAGAGGTGGACTGTACCGTGGGGTCTATCATCTCCGGATGTGTCATGTTCCATCGGCCGTTAAACAGCGTGGGCTTCCCGAAGATGATGTAGTCTTGACGCTTCTGCAACATCTCCTCTACCCATTTCAGACTGTTGAACCACACCAGCTCCAGGGTGCCGGTGTCGTCACGGAAAACCGCCGTGAGCCGCTTGGCCCGCTGCTGCCCGATTACTTGCACATGGGAGATAGTACCCCTTAACTGGATGTAGCCGCCATTCTCCACGATGTCACGCACCTTATACACGTGCGTTTTGTCAATATGGCGGTAGGGATAATAGGTCAAGAGGTCCCGATAGGTGCAGATGCCAAATTCTTTGCGCAAGACCTCTGCCCGTTTGGGCCCAACACCTTTCAAGTATTCAATAGGAGTCTGTAATATGTCCGTTTCCGTTATCAATGCAGCAGTAAAATTCTTGTTTTCAGTTTGATATGATCAGATTATAGTAAAACGTCAAAATCTTCTTTCCAGCCGCAAAAATACGGAAAAATGTGAAATTCCCGCAGCCATCCCTAAAGAAAATACTTGCCCGCCGCGAAAGAGAACTCTGTGCCATAACCTATATAAGTACCCATAAAAAGGTATTTTATTACCAAAAAACATTCTTATTTTAAACTTTTAACAATTGTCAAGGTCAATCTCTCTTTTATTTATGTATGAAATAATATAGCTAATGAAAAAAATATTTTTGATATTGCTCAGTAATTTACTAATACTGTTTGCATTAGCACAGAATTCGACAGACAATCTGCCAGTTGACAAGTCCTCATTCACCTTGGAAGAATGCATTCGCTATGCTGAAACCTATAACTATTCGCTCCAGAGTTCAGCACTGAATGTGGATGCGTCCGAACTGAGCCTGAAATCTGCGAAAGAGCACATTGCGCCTTCCGTATCTGCCTCCGCCTCCCAAGGACTGAGTACCAATCATTACCAACAGAGAGTGAGCTGGAGTGGTAATTATGGTATCAATGCTGGCATGACGCTTTTCAACGGACTGAGCAACTATAATTCCATTCAGCAGAGCAAACTTCAGGTGGAACAGTCGCAACTGGAGGTTGAGAAAAACAGGAACAGTATCCGGATTGCCATCATTCAGGCTTTCCTCGCGGTGATGATGAACGAGGACCTTCTGGAATATCAATATGAGGTGATGAACAGCAGCAGGGAACAGATGGAACAAGGCGCCCAGCAGTTTCAGGTGGGCCAGATCTTGGAAAGCGATTACAAACTGCTGCAGGCACAATATACTTCCGACCGTTTCAATGTAGAGAATACCAAACTTAACATCCAAAATAACCTGCTGACACTCAAGCAGCTGTTGTCCATCAACCCCAATCAGGCCTTTTCTATTGTCCGTCCCGACAGTGCCACTCTTTTCAAAAGTCTGGAGATCCCTGAGCTGGACTATGTGCTTAATAGCGCCAATAGCTATCTCCCGGAGTTGAAAATCAGTGAGAATAACATTACGGATGCCAACTATACTGTCAAATTGCAAAAAGCCAATTTCTATCCCTCCCTCTCCCTCAATGCCGGTGTGAGTACGGGTTATAATAACAGCAACTTGGTGGAGAATGAAAAATGGGGGACGCAACTTTGGCATGGCCTCGGCGAAAATGTGGGGTTGAGCTTGAATATCCCCATTTACCAACACAGCGATGTGCGGCATAATGTGCAGCAAGCCCAACTTCGTGTTCGACAGGCAGAACTGAGCAACCTGGAAACCCAGAACCAGATTAACCAAGAGTTGCAAAAGTACTATATCGATGTGCTCTCTTCCCAAAACGACTACTTGGTGGCCGAGGCGCAAAAAGAAGCTTATGAAGCTAACTATCACGCCTATACCTTTAAGTTCAAGTATGGCTCGATCACGGCTGTAGACCTGATCCAACAGCAGACCAACTACTTGAACCAACTCAACAAATATATGCAGGCTAAATATTCCTATGTGCTTAAACGCAAAATCTTGGATGTGATGATGGGCCAAGAGGTGCGTTTGTAAGGTTCCGGCGTTTTTTTAATCGAAAGTAAATCAAATTCATATGACAAAAAAAATATCTAAAAAAGCAAAATGGTTGATTGCCATAGCTGTGGTCATTCTTCTAGCTCTCATTCTGTTGATAGCTTTGAAGAAAGGGAAACATGCTGAAATGCAGATTAACACGGTGCGCAGTACCATAGACAGTATTGAGGTCACGGTGACCGCAACAGGCGAACTGCAACCCGTCTATAAAGTGGATGTCGGCACACAGGTTTCCGGTATCGTGCAACATATCTATGTGGATTTCAATTCCGTGGTGAAAAAAGGCCAGCTGCTGGCTGAACTGGACCGCTCGAACCTGAATGAGCAGCTTACACAGGCCCAGACGAGTGTGTCGAACGCCAAGAGCAACCTGACACTGGCTCAGCAACAGTTTGATCGTATCAAGGCCTTGTATGACAACAAAGCAGCCACGCAGGAGTCGTACGAGTCGGCAGTTAACTCGCTGAATCTGGCGAAGAACCAACTCAAGACGGCTCAGTCTGAACTGTCGCGCGCCCAGACCAATCTCTCCTACGCCACCATCTATTCGCCTATCGACGGTGTCATCATGGACAAGGCGGTGGAGGAGGGCCAGACGGTGGCTTCTTCCTTCAGCACCCCGACGCTGTTCACTATTGCCAACGACCTGACCCAGATGCAGGTGGAGGCTTCCGTGGATGAAGCGGATATTGGCGAGGTGAAAGCCGGTCAGCCCGTGACCTTCACCGTGGATGCTTTTCCGGATGATGTCTTCTCCGGCTCAGTGAAAGAGGTCCGCATCAACCCGACGGTCACCTCCAACGTGGTCACCTACACCGTCATCATCAATGCCCCCAACCCCGAATCCAAACTCTTCCCGGGCATGACCGCCAATGTGGTCATCACTACCAAGAAAGAGGCTGGCGTCTGCATCCCCATGACGGCCCTGTATGCCTCCATTGATCAAGATGTCCTTAAACAGTTCGAGAAGAAAGGTTATACCTTTAAGTCGCTCTATAAGAATCAAGAAGAGCTGACCCAAGGCTTGAAAGATATCACTAAAAAAACCATCTGGGTGAAACGCGGGGAGAAAAACTATGAGCAGGTGAGTGTCACCGTAGGATTGAACAATGGGGTTAAAACCTTGGTCACCGACGGTTTGCAAGAAGGCACAGAGGTTGTTATTGGGATCAGCGAGGCTATGCCCGGGATGCCCCCAGGCATGAATGCGAAAGAAAAGGGCAACTCGAATCCTTTTATGCCCGGACGACCCGAACGAAAGACGAGATAGCAAAGGGCTCATATGCCTGCCACCAAAAACTGATGATTATGGCGAAAGACATCTTGAAAGTAGAGCATCTGGAGCGTGTGTTCCGTGTGGGTAGCGAGGACGTGCACGCCTTGCGAGGGGTCTCCTTTACCATCGCTGAAGGCGAGTTTGTGAGCATCATGGGAACGAGCGGATCGGGGAAATCCACCCTGCTGAATATCTTAGGATGCTTGGACACGCCCTCCGCTGGCGACTATATCATTGATGGAGTCTCTATCAAGAATCTGAGTAAAAATGAGTTGTCAACATTGCGCAACCGCAAGATCGGGTTCGTGTTCCAGAACTACAACCTGCTGGCCCGTACCACGGCCATCGAAAATGTGGAACTCCCCTTGTTTTACAACAACAGTGTGCCAGCCAAGGAACGGCGCGACAGGGCCATAGAAGCCCTGAAGCTGGTGGGACTGGAGAACCGTATGGAACACATGCCCAACCAACTTTCCGGCGGACAACAGCAGCGCGTGGCCATTGCCCGCGCCCTGGTCAATGATCCGGTCATCCTGTTGGCCGACGAAGCCACTGGCAACTTGGACACTCGTACCTCCTACGAGATTATGAGCCTTTTTCAGGACTTGCACAGCCAAGGCAAAACTATTGCCTTCGTGACGCACGAGCCCGATATCGCCACCTTCACCACCCGCAAAATCAAACTCCGCGACGGACAAATCATCGAAGACGCCCCCATTGATACCCAGTCGGCCTCCGAAGCGCTGGCCGCCCTCAACCTCCAGAAAGAAGATTAAGCTATGAATATAGGAAACCTCATCAAGATAGCCTTTCGATCGCTGCTGCGCAACAAGATGCGTACCGCCTTGACGATGCTCGGCATTGTCATCGGCATTGCCTCCGTGATTGCCATGGTCAGCATCGGACAAGCCTCCACCCAAAGTGTCAAATCAGAACTCTCTTCCATGGGTTCCAATATGATCATGATCATGCCCGCCCGCCAACACCGAGGAGGTGTGGATATGGGCATGTCTTCTTCCAAATCTTTGGATAACAAAGATTTGGAATCCTTGATTCAGAACACCCGCTATGTGGCAGCCGTCTCCCCGATGGTGAGTAGCAGCAAACAGCTGATCTATGGTAACAACAACCATAGCTGTTCTGTGAATGGTGTCTCCGCCTCTTACCTGGAGATACGTAAATACGATTTGCAAGAAGGGGTGATGTTCACCGAAGATGATGTGAAACGCTACAACAAGGTGTGCGTCATTGGTCAGACAGTCGTAAAGGAACTGTTCACCAATGGGGAAGACCCCATCGGAAAGTCTATCCGCTTTGGCTCTATACCCATGACAGTCATCGGCGTTTTAGCCTCCAAAGGCCAAAGTGGCATGGGCGATGATCAGGATGATATCGTACTGGCTCCCTATACCACCATTCAGAAACGTTTCTTGGGAATCACCCACTTCAACATGTTGTTTGCCTCTGCCACTTCGGAGGAGGAGTCGGAACTGGCTGCTACCGAAATCACCTACATCCTGCGTAGCAATCACGGCATCAAGAGTGGGATGGAGGATGATTTCGATATCCGCACACAGGAGGAACTGGTCTCTACCATAAGTTCTGTTACCGGCTTGATGACCACTCTGTTGGCTGCCATAGCTTCCATCTCCTTGGTGGTGGGAGGTATCGGCATCATGAACATCATGTATGTTACCGTGACGGAACGTACCAAAGAGATTGGTCTGCGCATGGCAATCGGTGCCCACAATCGTGACATCAAGTTACAGTTTCTTAGCGAGAGTGTCATCCTGAGTCTGATAGGTGGTATTATCGGCATCATCTTGGGCATGATCATCTCGTATGTGGCTTCCAAACTGATGAAAATGCCCTATGTGGTGAGTGAAATGGCAATTTTGGGGTCTTTTGTGGTGTGTGCGCTCACCGGTATTTTCTTCGGCTGGTATCCGGCCAAGAAGGCTGCCAATATGGACCCGATTTCCGCATTGCGTTACGAGTAAGCGAGCCTATTCAAACCGAATGGCCTCTACCGGAGTGATCTTGCGCCCAACTACCCAGGCGGGCAGTACCAGCACCAGCATGCAGATGGCAAATACACCGACATTCAACAAGAGAATGCTTCCCACATTGAAATGGATGGGTACCGCATTGACATAATAGGTCTCAGGATTCAGTTTTACAAGGTGAAAATGTTGTTGCAGGAAACCCATTATCAATCCTAAGGCATTGCCAATCAGCATGCCCCGGAGCAGAATCTGTCCAGCTACCAACATGAAAGATCGCATCACATGGCCTGTCCTCATACCCATGGCCTTCAGGATGCCGATGGTTTGGGTTTGTTCCAAGATGACTATGAAGAAAATGGAGATGATGGTGATGAGACAGACGCAGGTGGTGATGGCCAGCAGAATGGCCACGTTGGTGTCAAACAAGGCCAACCAGTCAAAGATGTCAGGATAGAGCTGCTTGATGGTCTCCGCCTTCAGATCATAGTCCGCGTGGTGGTGAACATACTGCCCCATCTCATCTATCTTGTCGTAATCGCGAATCAGCACCTCCATTCCGCTGATCTGCGAAGAGTCCCAGTCGTTAAGTTTCTGTATCTGGCGAAGATCCACCAGTGCGTAGCGCTCGTCATACTCGGTCATGCCGGTTTCGTAGAGTCCGCAGATGGTGAAACTGCGCGCCCGCGGAGGGTCCTGTACGAAATAAGTCTGTACTTTGTCGCCGACCTTCAACTGTAGTTTGCCAGCCATTCGCCTGGAAAGGATGATCTGGTTGGAGGCAGCACTATCCGGCAGCTGTAACAAGGATCCTTCCACCAGGTTTTGTTGGAATAACTCAGGCACAAAGGTCTCGTCAATGCCCTTGAGCACGATGCCTTCCACCTGATCGGCAGTCTTCACCACTCCCACCTTGGTGGCGTAGTTCTGCACCCCCATAATGTCCGGATGCTGGCGAAGCAGCGGTACTACGGTCTGCTCT
>JAFYEU010000114.1 GCA_017544105.1 Bacteroidales bacterium | reverse complement strand
GACTCAGAGAAGTCGAGGAACACAGCCAGACCCGTGTTGTTCACACCGAAGCCCTTGTCGCAACGCTCCTTGGCAGCACGTGAAGCAACGTCACGCGGCACAAGGTTACCGAAGGCGGGATAGCGGCGCTCCAGGTAGTAGTCACGGTCTTCCTCAGGAATATCCGAACCCTTCTTGGTGCCGGCCTGCAGAGCCTTGGCATCCTCTATCTTCTTGGGCACCCAGATACGGCCGTCGTTACGCAACGACTCAGACATCAGCGTCAGCTTAGACTGCTTGTCACCATGAACGGGGATACAGGTGGGATGAATCTGAACGTAAGAAGGATTTGCGAAATAAGCACCCTTACGATAGCACTGAACGGCAGCTGTACAGTTGCAGCCCATAGCATTCGTAGAAAGGAAGTAGGTGTTACCATAGCCACCGGTACCGATAACCACGGCGTTTGCAGAGAAGCGCTCCAGCTTACCTGTTACAAGGTTCTTGGCAATGATACCGCGGGCACGGCCATCGACGATGACCACATCTTCCATCTCGTAGCGGGTGTAAAGCTTCACCTTGCCGGCATTCACCTGACACATCAGTGAAGAGTAGGCACCGAGCAGGAGCTGCTGGCCCGTCTGACCCTTGGCATAGAATGTACGGCTCACCTGAGCACCACCGAATGAACGGTTGGCGAGCATGCCGCCGTATTCACGGGCAAAGGGAACCCCCTGTGCCACACACTGGTCGATGATATTGTTTGACACCTCAGCCAGACGATAAACATTGGCCTCGCGGGCACGATAGTCACCACCCTTCACGGTGTCGTAGAACAGACGATAAACAGAGTCACCGTCGTTTTGATAATTCTTTGCGGCGTTGATACCTCCCTGTGCAGCGATAGAGTGTGCACGGCGAGGAGAATCCTGGATACAGAAATTCAATACATTGAATCCCATTTCACCAAGAGTAGCGGCAGCGCTGGCACCTGCCAAACCTGTACCTACTACGATGACGTCGAGTTTTAATTTATTCTTTGGATTCACCAAACGTTGGTGAGCCTTATAATTGGTCCATTTCTCAGCCACTGGGCCTTCAGGAATTCTTGAATCTACTTGTTTAACCATAATATCTTCAATTAAAGTGAGTTATTAACAAGCACCACAAGCACAAAGACTAGGTGCACATTTGAAAGCGAATGCCAAGATAACAATCAAGAAAAGAGCCATCAAGATAGTAACGTAAACCCAACCGATGATTCTCCAACGATTGAACCAGATCTTACCATTCCAACCGAGTGTATGGATAGCACTCCAGAATCCATGAGAAAGATGGAACCAAATAGCAACAATCCAGATGATGTAAAGCACAACGTAGATCGGATTAGAGAATGTGCTTACGATCTTACCAAAACCATCAGCCGGAGCTGGATCGAAATGGATAGATGGGAACAATTCTGCAAACATCATGTTGTACCAGAAATTGAACAAGTGCAGTATCAGACCCAAAAGAATGATGATACCCAAAACAAGCATGTTCTGAGAAGCCCACTCAACCTTCTTCGGGGTGTCTGTAACTGCATAACGTTCGTTACCACGTGCCTTGCGGTTTTGGATAGTCAACCAGAATGCATAGAAAATGTGGATGACTGCCAATGCTGCCAAGCCAATCGTTGCTACGACTGCATACCAGTTAGCTCCGAGAAGTTCGCAAATCATGTTGTATGCCTCTCCAGAGAACAAAGCGACAACATTCATGCAACAGTGGAACGTTAAGAACAGGATAAGGGCGAGACCAGTAACACTCATCACCACTTTCCTTCCAATAGATGAATTACTTAACCACATAAATGATTGATTTTTAATTATTTAATTGTTAGATTTAATGTTTCCAAAATGTGATTTTTGAAATTTTATCGCAAATTTAATCCAAATATCCCTTAATTACAAGTAATTAATAAAATATTTCTGTCATTATACGGATGGAATCAATTCTTTGACTACCTTTGTAGAGGTTGATAAATGATAGAATATGAACTGGAAGATCCTTTTGCTTATTGTATTTCTGCCGATGAAATGGGCTATTCCTGTCCATGCTCAACATTTCGACAAGCATGTCACAGAGACGATCAATGCTTGGCATATCCATGGTGTCAGCCGTACCCTTTCAGCCAGCAGCGAGGTCCTTCCGGTGGCTGTTCCAGTCGGAATGTTAGCCTATGGAGCGCTGAAATCCGACAAGACCATCATGAAAGATGCGGTATATATCGGGACAACCGTCATCGAAGCGATTGCCGTATCCTACGGGATGAAGCACCTCACAGACCGCCAACGTCCTTATATGAAATATCCGGAGATTATCCATCCACATGGCGGACATACTGACAGTTCGTCGTTCCCTTCCAACCATACGGCAACGGCCTTTTCCCTGGCTACCTCACTGTCGCTGACCTATCCCAAATGGTATGTGATCGCTCCATCGGCTGCATGGGCTTGTGGCGTTGGCATCTCCCGCATCAATCAAGGCTTGCATTATCCGACGGATGTCGTCGCAGGAGCGGCCATTGGCGTGGGTTGCGCCTTCCTGAATGTTTATGTCAACAGATGGTTGAATAAAGTACTCTTCAAACCATAGCCTTTCTATAATCTTTCGGCTGATATCGTCACAGATAAATAAAAAATCCTGTACATTTTCCTTTGGCTTGATAAAAAATTATTATTTTTGTTGAGAATAGTTATCAAGAGAAAGTCAATCTAAAAGTTCATTCTTGTTGAACAACATGCATTGACAAATGCTTATGCCTGTCAATTTTTCAGAACGATATTATTGTAAAATCTAAAATACTAATTGAAGTCGGGAAGATGAAAAGTGCTTTTTATTATTTGTGTTTGGCCTTTTTGATGGTTGGATGTACCAAGTCCACCCTCAACAAGACCGACTATCAGGTGCCGGCTCCCGAGGATGTGGTGATGTATCAGGTGAATCCCCGCAACTATGCTTCGAGGGAAGCCTTTCAGGCAATCACCTTGCACCTTGACTCCATCAAGCAGTTGGGTGCCAATGTGGTGTGGTTCATGCCTATTTATGAGATTGGAGTAGAGAATTCCGTACATTCTCCTTATTGTATCAAGAACTATGTCGATACCGACAAGGAGTTTGGTACCGTTGAACAGTTCAAGGCGTTGGTAGAGGCTTGCCATCAGAGGGGTATGGCTGTGTTGCTCGACTGGGTAGCCAACCACACTTCGTGGGATAACCCTTGGATAAAGGATCATCCTGAGTGGTACACGCAAGATGAGGAAGGAAATATTATCTGGCCTGAGGGAACAGGTTGGAGAGATGTGGCCGATTTGAACTTTGACAATGCCCAGATGCGTCAGGCTATGATTGATGCCATGAAGTTCTGGGTGACCGAGGTTGGTGTTGACGGGTTCCGCTGTGATGCGGCCGACTATGTGCCACTGGATTTCTGGAAAGAATGTCTGGTCCAACTGCGTGCTATTGAAGGACATCCGCTGCTGATGTTGGCAGAAGGACAGCGCAAGGGTCTGTTCGACGTCGGTTTCGACATGAACTACGCTTGGGGTTGGATGTCGGCACTGCGCAGAGTTTATAACGGTGCGCCTGTGGCGATGGGAGAACGGCGGCGTATGGGCCCCGTAAGTGTTTCGACTTTGTTCGAGACCGACTCCATGGAATATGCCGGCTTGCCTGAGGGTAAGATGAAACTACGCTTCACCACCAACCACGACGAGACATCCAAGATGTCGCCCATCAGGGAGTTCTTTGGCGAAGAAGGATCCATGGCTGCCTTTGTGGCATCTGCCTTCATTCATGGCGGTATGTTGATTTACGGATCACAGGAAGTAGGTTATCCCGGTAAGATCAACTTCTTCAACTATGTGAATGTGGATTGGAACGCACATTCCGATTTATTCTCGGAGTATTGCCAATTGGTACGTATCTTCAAGTCGACACCTTCCATTCGGAAAGGTGCTCTCAAGCCATATAAAGACAACGATGTGTTGATGTTCGAGAAGTCCCTCGACAAAGAACGGGTGCTGGTGATGATCAATATGCGTGACGCACAGCATACGGTTGCCATCCCTGCTGAATGGAAGAATGCGGAATGTGTGGACCTGATGACCAATCATGCGGTTACGTTGTCGGAGAACGAGCGGATGTTCAGTCCTTTTGAGTATATAATCTTAAAACGAAAATAACGATGAAAACACGTGTTAATATCCTTTCATTGTGCCTATGCTTTGTGGGCATGCTGTTTTGCGAGAACGCTTTGGCCATTGAGGTGAAGCGGTTGGAGCCCACATGCTGGTGGGTAGGAATGAAGAACAGGGAGTTGCAGTTGATGGTTTACGGACCTAACATTGCCGCTTCGAGAGCCAGTATAAACTATCAAGGAGTAACCTTGAAGAACGAGGTTAGGGTAGAGAATCCAAATTATCTATTCTTGTATCTGGATATTGCTCCTGAGACCAGTCCGGGTACGATGGACATTGTCTTTACCGAAGGGAAGAAAACCCTGAAATATAAATACGAGTTGAAGGCCCGCAACACGAAACCAGGCGCACAAGGTTTCAGTACCGAGGATGTGCTCTATCTGATTACACCCGACCGATTTGCCAACGGCGATCCTTCAAACGACACGGCTGAGGGTGCTACGGTCACTCGTGAAAGACCGTCCGGTCGTCATGGCGGTGATATCAAGGGTGTGACAGATCACCTGGATTACCTGAGCGACTTGGGTGTCACGACCATTTGGCTGAACCCTGTTCAGAAGAACTCCGCCAACTCTTATCATGGATATGCGATCTCTGATTTCTATGATGTGGATCCGCGCTTCGGCACCATGGAAGAATATATTGACATGATCGACAAGATTCACGATCGTGGTGTGAAGGTGGTGATGGATATGATTCTGAACCACTGTGGAGGTGGCCACTGGTGGATGCAAGATCTGCCTACGGGCGACTGGTTGAACTTCAACAACCAGTTTGTGCCGACCAGTCACTTGAAGTGGACGGTTGTCGATCCTCATGCGGCACCATCAGAGCGTAAACTGTTCTCCGATGGTTGGTTCACCCGTGGTATGCCCGACTTGAATCAACGTAATCCGCTGTTGAGCAAATATCTGATTCAGAGTACAATCTGGTGGATTGAGTATGCCCGCATCGATGGTATCCGACAAGACACCCACCCAT
>JAFYEU010000113.1 GCA_017544105.1 Bacteroidales bacterium | reverse complement strand
TTTTCTTTTTTTTCTTCTTTTTCTTTTTCTTGGCTGGGGGCGTCACGAAGAAGGCGTTGTTGCTGATGAGTTGGTTCAGCTCTTTGGTCGGGGTCAGCAGGTAGTCTTCCGGAACCGTGATGAGCCCGTCGGAGAGGTCGGACAGCTGTTGCTTGATGACGTTGTCGTTGACGGAGTCACGGTTGAAGGTCAGATAGAGCATCTTGAGGTGGTTGACCAACGGCTTGGAGAGGCGGTTGCGATACTCTTCCGGGTATTGTGAGACCTCCTTGATGATGCGTTCCATGTTGCGACCGTAGGTGCGCAGACGGATATGGTGTTTGTTGTAATCGGGTTTCTCCATGATGGGCTTCACCTCTTTTTTCTCCACTTTTGGGAAGGGGGAGTCCACATCGAGCTCATAGTTACTCATGACAAAGAGATGGTCCCACAGCTTGTGCCAATAGTCGATGGAGTCGGCCTTGTTGCTGGCGGCTTCCGTGTTCTTGTTGAGTTGGTCCATGGTGCGCACGATGGCTCGTGCCGCCTCGTTGCGCTGCTCGCGGTCTTCGATGAGTTTCAACTGTTCTACCATCTTCTGTACATTGCGGCCGTATTCCCGGATGGTGAGCGTGTTCCGTTTGGTGTTGTATTCCATGCGTGTGATTAAGTGCTTGAAGTAAAAAACGCGCAAAGATACATTTTTTTGGGGAACTGAGAGAGAAGGTGAGAAACAGATAATAGATGATAGTTGGTAATTCATGGCTAATGGCTAACAGCTAACGGCCAAAGTTCAAAGTCAAGGTTCATCAAAAAAAACAGCGGGTCGGAGAATGCCGACCCGCTGCCATGGTGATAGAATCGCGAAAGGGGATTATTCGAAAGAAAGGATGGCTTTCTTGATAATCTCGATGGCTTCGCGGAGCTCTTCCTCGGTGATAACCAATGGAGGAGCGAAACGGATGATGTGCTGGTGTGTCGGTTTGGCGAGCACGCCGAGCTCTTTCATCTTCACGCACACGTCCCAAGCCTCTTTGCCGTTGGTCGGTTGGATGATGACGGCGTTGAGGAGGCCCTTGCCGCGCACTTGCTTGATCATCGGGCTGTTGACTTTGCCCATCTCCTCGCGGAAGATCTTGCCGAGGTACTCGGCGCGTTCGGCGAGTTTTTCCTCTTTTACTACTTCCAGAGCGGCGATGCCCACGCGGCAGGCCACGGGGTTGCCACCGAAGGTGGAACCATGCTCACCCGGCTTGATGTTCAACATGATGTCGTCGTCGCAGAGCACTGCGGATACCGGCATCGTGCCACCAGACAAAGCCTTGCCCAGCACCAGGATGTCAGGACGCACACCCTCATGGTCGCAAGCCAGCATCTTACCCGTACGGGCAATACCGGTCTGTACCTCGTCGGCGATGAAGAGCACGTTGTGCGCCTTGCACAGGTCGTAGCATTTCTTCAAATAACCATCATCGGGAACATATACGCCAGCCTCACCTTGGATGGGCTCCACGAGGAAACCGCATACCATAGGATCTTCCAAAGCCTTTGCCAAAGCGTCCACATCGTTGTACGGGATCTTGATGAAGCCCGGGGTGAACGGACCAAAGCCTGCGTAAGCGTCCGGA
This sequence comes from Bacteroidales bacterium, assembly GCA_017544105.1. Taxonomy (GTDB): domain Bacteria; phylum Bacteroidota; class Bacteroidia; order Bacteroidales; family WCHB1-69; genus F23-D06. The sequence continues at coordinate 29,697 of JAFYEU010000113.1, read as the reverse complement.
TCGATGGACAAGGAGACGATGGTGATGGTACGTCCGTGGAAGTTGCCGTCACACACGATGATCTTAGCCTGGTTCTCAGGAAGACCTTTCTTGTCATAACCCCAACGACGACAGAGCTTCAAAGCAGTCTCGTCAGCCTCGGCACCGGAGTTCATCGGGAGCACCTTGTCATAACCGAAGGTCTCCGTGACATATTTCTCGTACGGTCCCAGACAGTCGTTGTAGAAGGCACGGGAAGTCAAAGTCACCTTCTGTGCCTGATCAATCATGGCACCAATAATCTTCGGGTGGCAGTGACCTTGGTTGACTGCGGAGTAAGCGGAGAGGAAATCAAAATATTTCTTTCCTTCCACATCCCATACGAACGGACCTTTGCCCTTGGCAATGACCACGTCCAACGGATGATAGTTATGGGCGCCATATTTGGCTTCCATCTCAATGGCCTGTTGGCTTGATGTAATCTTTTCTACCATATTCTAGTGTATTTAAATTGATAAATAATTTTTCCTCAAAAAATCAGGCCGCAAATATAATATTTTTATGAATATTTTTTTGTACTTTTGCCACGTTTTTTTATGAGCAAACTTAATTGTAATATGAAGAAGAATATCCTATTAATGGTACTGGCTGTTTTCACCATTGGCACCTTCACCTCCTGCCAGAAGAATGTAGAAACTTATCAGCCCAAATGCAAAATCAAAAAGATCTGGTATCGCAGCGATGTGTATGCGCCTAATGAGGTGTATAATTATGATGACAAGGGTAAGCTGACCAGCATCACCATCGATTCGGTCTATAGCTTTGAATTTACCTATAATAAGGATAAAACCGTCTCCTCCATTTACCATGTGGGTGAGAAATATGCCGAAACGGTCAATATCACCTATAATGATGACGGCCTGATGGAATCGATGACCTATGCCGTCGATGGCCAGGTGCGTCAAGATATGAAGGTGTCCCGCGATGAGGAGACCAACAGGATCAAGAAGATTGATGAGAACTACGATAAGGATTTCTTCGACAATCTGGTCTATTCCAAAGACCTGAGGCTCTATTCCCGCATGATCGGTGACCCGCAAGCTGTGCAACAGCTCTGTCGCGAAGCCCAAGACAAAGACCTGGTCTTCCGCTGCACCAAGACCTTCACCTACGAGGAGGGTAGCAAGAAGAACTTTGACAACATCTCCAAGATTGTGGAAGAGTATCCTGCTCTCCGTCGTGCGGTGACCCGTACCTACACCTATGACGAGGAGTCTTTCAATCCCTTCTACGGTTTGCCATTCGCTTACGCCGACTATGCCGGTTATTATCTGAACAACAAACTGAAAGAGACGGAAGATGTGACGGTCGAAGGCCAGCTCACCCGTTCCGTGGTCTATACTTACAGCTACGAGGGGTTGCATTATATGAACAACAAGATGTATCCCAGACAGTTCATCACCATTTCGTCTGAGAACAACATCCCTATCCACACCTATATTCTCTATTTGAAGTAAAGTTCATCGTATGAAGCTTCACGCAGCGGGAACCCTTATTATCATAGTCAGCCTTTCGGTGATTGTGCTGACCACCATATGCTATATCCTTTTTCTGAATAACCTTTGGTGGGTCAACCTGATCTTTTTCTCGATTATGTTCCTGATAGGGGCTTTGATTGTACGTTTCTTCCGCGTGCCCTATCGGCTCACCAACATCGTGGAGGACGGAATCGTCTCCCCAGCAGATGGAACGATCCTCTCGGTAGGACCTGCTTTTGAATACGAGTTTTTCAAAGACGAGCGGATAAAGATCTCGATCTTTATGTCTATCAACAATGTGCATGTCAACAGCTATCCGATCAGCGGAGTGGTGGAGTACTCGGCCTATCATCCTGGCAAGTATGTGCTGGCCAAACTCCCCAAGTCGTCGGTGGACAATGAGCATAACACGATTGTGGTCTCTCAGGATGAAGAGCGAAAAGTCTTGTTCCGACAGATTGCCGGTTTTGTGGCCCGCCGTATCGTGAGCTATCCGGAGGTGGACGATCAGGTGATCCAGGGAGAGGAGGTTGGTATGATCAAGTTCGGCTCCAGAGTGGATGTGTTCCTGCCTCTCAATGCCCAGGTGTTTGTCAATGTGGGCGACAAGGTGGTCTCCAAAAAAACTGTATTGGCCTATTTCTAATCCCCTTGTATGAAGCTCAGCATTGTCATCGTCAACTATAATGTCTGCTATTTTCTGGAGCAGGCTCTGCATGCGGTGTTCAAGGCGCTTCAGCATGTGGAGGGGGAAGTCTTCGTGGTAGACAACTGTTCGGTGGACAACTCGCTGGCGATGCTGTCGGAGAAGTTTCCCCAGGTGAAGGTGATTGCCAACCAGGAGAATGTCGGTTTCTCGCGTGCCAACAACCAGGCCATCCGCATGGCCACGGGCGAGTATGTGCTGCTGCTGAATCCCGACACGGTCGTGGAAGAGGATACCTTTGAGAAGTGTCTCCGTTTTATGGATGAGCATCCCGATGCGGGTGGCTTGGGTGTGAAGATGGTGAACGGAAAGGGCGAGTTCCTGCCGGAATCCAAACGTGGCATTCCCTATCCGTCTGTGGCCTTCTTCAAACTCTTCGGCCTGTCCAAGATCTTCCCACATTCCAAGAAGTTCGGTGCCTATCACCTTTCATATCTGGATGAAAATGAAATCCATGAGGTGGAGGTCCTCTCGGGCGCCTTCATGATGCTCAGGAAAAGCGTCCTCGATCAGATCGGACTGCTGGATGAGGACTATTTCATGTATGGGGAAGACATAGACCTGTCCTACCGAATCCTGAAAGGCGGATACAAGAATTATTATTTCCCGGAGACGCGGATCATCCATTATAAGGGTGAAAGCACCAAGAAGGGGAGTCTTAACTACGTGCATGTCTTCTACAAGGCTATGCAGATCTTCGCGCAGAAGCATTTCTCGCAGAAGAATGCGCGATTGTACAATCTCTTCATCACCTTTGCCATTTGGTTCCGGGCCTCTTTTGCGGTGCTGAAACGCATTGTGGACCGCATCTGGCTGCCGCTGTTGGATTTTATCGTGATATATGCTGGCATGTATGTGCTTGCCCGTTACTGGGACCTCAATGTTCTGGAGGCCCGAAACAGCACGTTCCCTATACATTATTATTATATAGTTATACCTTGTTATATTCTGGTGTGGCTGTTGTCGGTCTTGTGTTGCAAGGGATATCGGAGGCCGGTCCAACTTACCAATCTCAACAAGGGAATTCTCACGGGCACGGTCGTGATCTTGCTAGTGTACGCTCTCCTGCCGGAAACCTTGCGTTTCTCAAGGGCTGTCACCCTGCTGGGTGCCATGTGGACGGCCGTTTCCCTGAACCTGATCCGCTATCTGTTGCGCAAATGGTCAGCGAAGAGTGGGGTGGTAACCCCGCAGGGGAGCCGTCGTGTGCTGGTCGTCGGCAGTGGTGCTGAGGCCCGCCGGGTGCTCAATCTCGTGCGGATGATGGATGACAAATGCTCCTTCGCAGGCATCGCGTCCCTGCAAGAGGAAAACGCCACTCCGGTGGTGGGACATGTCAGCCATCTGTCGGAATTGATCTCCCTCTACCGGATCAACGAGGTCATCTTCTGTGCAAAAGACCTCTCCTCTGAACAGATTATCGACTGGATGAGCCGTCATCAGGATGCTCAGATCGAGTTCCGGATCGCTCCCGAAGACAGCCATTTCGTTATAGGCAGCAACTCGATCTTCACTCCCGACAGTCTCTATACTATCCCTGTCCGCTCGTTGGCGCAGAAGCATGTCCGTCGTCGCAAGCGCGTCTTCAATATTGCCGCTTCCACGCTCTTGCTGCTGCTGCTCTGGGCTGACATCTGGTTCGTCAAGGAAAAACGAGGGTTCGTCCGCAACATCCTGGCCGTCTTTGCCGACCGGAAGAGTTGGGTCAGCTGTCGGCATCCCCAGCGCTTCGGCGAGTTCTTGCGCCCCGGGGTGCTCTATCCCACCGATGCCTTCCCGCAACAGGACTTCTCCGATGAGATGGAGGGCGTCGCCGATGAGCTCTATTTCCGTGACTACCAACCAAAAGTGGACTTGGCGGTCATGTGGAACAGCTTCGCGCGGCTCGGAAGAGAGACAGACTAAAGATGGTCGGGAATGCTACGAAAGCGTCCTTGCCAATAACCCAGTGTATGTCAAATGCTTGAGGCCTTTTCGGGACAGCCATGGGATAGGAAATCGGTCCTAGAAAAAAATATTTCATAAAAGCTTGATGGATATTAAAAAAAGTGTATCTTTGCAGGCTTTTTGAAGTGGAATGCTATGAGGCGGGGAAAAGTAAGCGAATGCTGCTCTAACTGCTTGATTTTCACGGACTGTATTGAAATAGGGAAGGAATAGAAGGGAAGATTTCTTATGGTTTGAAAATGCATAATAGCACACTTTTTACTTCGAAAAGTATGCTATTTTTGTTATAGACGATAATAATCAATAATTAAAAACATAAATTTGAAAGGATGAAAAAGATTAAAATTACACAGGTGAGAAGTGCGGTAGGAAGACCGATCCGCCAAAAAAGATCCTTAGAAGCATTAGGTTTGCACAAGATGCATCAAACCGTAGAGCATGAGGTTACCCCTCAGATCGAAGGCATTGTGAATGCTGTCAAGCATTTGGTAACCGTAGAAGAGTTGTAACAGAATTAAATAACGATTTGAAACATACGACAATGAATTTACACGATTTAAAACCAGCTAAGAACTCAACAAAGAAAGACAGAAGAATTGGTAGAGGTCAGGGATCCGGCAAAGGCGGCACTTCCACCCGTGGTAACAAGGGTGCTCAGTCCCGTTCCGGTTACAGCCGCAAGATCGGTTTCGAAGGTGGTCAAATGCCTATCTATCGTATCCTGCCCAAGAGAGGTTTCAAGAATATCAACAGAGTAGAATACAGCGCTATCAACATCAGCACCTTGCAAAAGCTGGCTGACAAGAACATCACCGACATCAACAAGGAGGTTTTGATGGCCAATGGTTTGGCAAAGAAGAAAGACCTGATCGCCATTTTGGCAAAGGGTGAACTCACTGCCAAGGTGAATGTGGTTGCTGACAAGTATTCAGCCAAGGCCAAGGCTGCTATCGAGCAAGCCGGTGGTACTGCCACTTTAGTGAAAGCTCCTGTTGCTGAGTAATTTTTTAACCCCCTACTTTTTCTGTTATGAAGAAATTTATTGAAACGATCAAAAATATTTTCAGGATTGAAGACCTGAGAAAGCGTATTCTCTACACGCTTTTCATCATCCTGATATATCGTTTTGGTGCGCACGTGGTGCTTCCGGGTATCAACCCTGGCGGTCTGTCCGCATTTACCAAAGCGACCCAAGAGGGTATCCTCGGTATGTTGGACCTCTTCTCCGGTGGTGCTTTCTCCAATGCATCCATCTTTGCTTTGGGTATCATGCCGTACATCTCCGCATCCATCGTGGTGCAGTTGATGACGCTGGCTGTTCCCTATTTCCAACGTCTTCAGAAAGAAGGTGAGAGCGGACGTAAGAAGATCAATCAGATCACGCGTTATCTGACGGTCCTCGTGCTGGCTATCCAGTCTCCCGCTTACATCGCCAACTTGGTGAACCAGTTCCCGCAGGCCATCGCTCCTTCCATGTTGGAGCATCACATCCTCGGATTCACGGCCTTCAGCGTGTGTGCGTTCATCCTGCTTATCTCCGCCACCCTGTTCATCATGTGGTTGGGTGAGAGAATCACCGACAACGGTATCGGCAATGGTATCTCCATGATCATTATGATCGGTATTATCGCCCGTTTCCCGTATGCTATCAAGGCTGAGTTCGTGGCTCGTATCACCGAGATGAACGGTGGCCCGATCGTGTTCATCATCGAGCTCGTGCTCATGATGGTCATCATCGCCCTCTGTATCCTGCTTGTCCAGGGCACCCGCCGCATCCCCGTCCAATACGCCAAGCGCGTGGTGGGCAACAAACAATACGGTGGCGTTCGCAACTACCTGCCTTTGAAGGTCAATGCTGCCGGCGTTATGCCGATCATCTTCGCCCAGGCTATCATGTTCCTGCCCTTGATGTTCGTCCGCAACGCCCAGACTACCTCTGGCTTCTGGAACAGCTTTATCGACTATAACCGTGCAGGATACAACATTGTATTCTTCATCTTGATTATTTTGTTCACCTATTTCTATACCGCTATTACCATCAACCCGCAGCAGATCGCTGAGGACCTGAAGAAGAACGGCGGCTTTATCCCTGGCATCAAGCCGGGCAAGCAGACGCAGGAGTTCATCGACAACGTGATGTCCCGCATCACGTTGCCGGGTTCCATCTTCTTGGGCATCGTGGCTATCCTGCCCGCTATCGTCCGTATGTTCGGTGTGAACCAACAGTTTGCACAGTTCTTCGGCGGTACATCCCTGCTCATTATGGTGGGTGTGGTTCTGGATACCCTCCAGCAGATCGAAAGCCACCTGTTGATGAGACATTATGACGGTTTGACCAAATCCGGTAGAATTAAAGGCCGTACCGGCGGCGGCATCTACGGAGGCTAATAGTTTATGACATTCAGAAGGATAAAATATAAGAGCGAAGCTGACTTTGCCAAGCTGAAAGAGAGCGCAAAGGTCGTTGCCATCACCCTCGGTGAGGTGGCTAAGTATATCAAGCCCGGCGTGCCTTTGACCTATCTTGACAGCATCGGTGAGCAGTGTATCCGCGACCATCATGCCATCCCCTCCTTCAAGGGCTATGACGGCTTCCCTGCCGCCCTCTGCCTCTCTGTGAATGATGTGGTGGTGCACGGTATCCCCAAGCCCGACCAGTATCTGCGCGACGGGGATATCATCTCGGTGGACTGCGGTGCTCTGCTCAACGGCTTCCATGGCGACTTTGCCTATACCTTTGCGGTGGGTGAAGTGAAAGAGGAAGTACGCCTTCTGATGGAAAGAACGAAGGAGTCCCTGATGCTCGGCATCCAGGCTGCAGTGAACGGCAACACGGTAGGCGACATTGGGCATGCAGTCCAGACCTACTGCGAGCAGTTCAACTATGGAGTGGTCCGCGAATTGTGCGGCCATGGTATCGGACGCGACATGCACGAACGTCCCGATATCACCAACTACGGCCGTCCTCACACCGGCGACCGCCTGCAACCCGGCATGTGCATCTGCATCGAACCGATGATCACCCTGGGAACCCATAAAATCTATATGGAAAAAGACGGATGGACAATCCACACACAGGATAACAAACCCGCCGCCCATTATGAGCACCAGCTGATCATCACAGAGCACGGCACCGAGGTAATCTCCTCCTATAAACTGATTGGTGAAGTATTAGGCACACAAGAACTTTATTAAACCGAAATATATGGCAAAACAATCATCATTCGATTTAGACGGCATCGTCACGGAAGCGTTAGGAAACGGCATGTACCGCGTGCAGTTGGATAACGGTCACGTGATCCTTGCCCACCTCTCCGGGAAAATGCGTCTGCATTACATCAAGATCCTCCCCGGCGACAAAGTTCAAGTGGCTATGTCTCCCTACGACCTGACCAAGGGTCGCATCACCTATCGTTACAAAGCATAACAATTTTGAATAATAATAAATAAAAAATAAAAGAAATGAAAGTTAGACCTTCAGTAAAGAAAAGATCAGACGATTGTATCGTCGTTAGACGTAAAGGTGTTGTTTACGTGATTAACAAGAAGAACCCTAAATTCAAACAACGTCAAGGATAATAATAAATTAATAACTAAATAAACATTTAAGTAATATGGCAAGAATTGCAGGTATTGATTTACCGAAAAACAAGCACGGCGAGATCGGTTTGACATATATCTACGGGATTGGCAGAAGCACCGCCCAAAGAATCTTGACAAAAGCCGGTATCAGCTGGGACAAAAAGGTAAATGAATGGAATGACGATGAATTGGCAGTAATCCGTGGATTGGTTAATGAGATTAAGGTGGAAGGCCCGCTGAGATCTGAAGAGCAGATGAACATCAAACGATTAATGGATATCGGCTGTTACAGAGGCATTCGTCATCGTTTGGGTTTACCGGTACGTGGTCAGAGCACGAAAAACAATGCGCGTACGCGTAAAGGACGTAAGAAAACGGTTGCTAACAAGAAGAAAGCAACTAAGTAATCATTAACATCTTAATGGATCATAAATATGGCTAAAAATACTAAATCATCCAAGAAGAAAGTCGTTAGAATTGACGCTCAAGGAAAAGCTTTCATCTACGCTTCTTTCAATAATGTAATCGTTTCCCTTACCAACAATGACGGTCAGGTCATCTCTTGGTCTTCTGCCGGTAAAATGGGTTACAGAGGTTCAAAGAAAAACACTCCGTATGCTGCCCAGATGGTGGCCCAAGATTGTGCCAAAGTTGCTTACGATCTCGGTCTTCGCAGAGTGAAGGTTTATGTTAAAGGTCCTGGACAAGGCCGTGAGTCCGCAATCCGTTCCATCAACACTTGCGGTATCATCGTGGAAGAGATCATGGATGTGACCCCGCTTCCTCACAACGGATGTCGTCCTCCCAAACACAGAAGAGTATAATTCATTGAATTCATTAACAATAAAGAAAGATTAAGATTATGGCAAGATATATAGGACCTAAGACTAGAATTGCTAGAAAGTTCAAAGAACCGATTTACGGACCTGACAAATATTTGGACAGAAAGAACTATGCTCCCGGCCAGCATGGCATTGGCAAAAGACGTTCCAAACTGTCTGAGTACGGTATCCAGTTGCAAGAGAAACAGAAAGCCAAATACACTTACGGTTTGTTGGAAAGACAGTTCCGCAAATTGTTTGACATGGCATCCCGCAAGAAAGGTGTTACCGGTCAGAATTTGATGCAACTCATCGAGTCCAGACTGGACAATGTGGTGTTCCGTTTGGGTATTGCTCCCACCCGTGCCGCTGCCCGTCAGCTCGTCAGCCACCGTCACATCACCGTGAATGGCCAGATTTGCAACATTCCTTCCCGTCTTTTGGTGCCGGGCGATACCGTTGAGGTTCGCGAGCGCTCCAAAGCTCTGGAGGTGATCACCAACTCCCTGAGCGGTAAGGCTATGAGCTCCGCATGGCTCGAATGGGACAGCAACCTCATGGTGGGCAAGTTCATGAACTACCCGCAGAGAGAAGAGATCCCCGAGACCATCAACGAGCAGGCTATCGTCGAGTTGTACTCCAAATAGTAATCAGTAATCCGTGAACTGTGTATGCTGCGCACAGTTCACTGTACACAGTTCACAAAGATTATTCATTAAAAAATCAAATAAAATGGCAATATTAACATTTCAAAAACCGGATCGGGTCATCTTAAATGAGGCGGACGACTTTCGTGGAGTTTTCGAATTTCGCCCATTACAACAAGGCTTCGGCGTCACCATCGGTAATGCCCTCCGCCGCGTGTTGCTCTCCTCATTGGAAGGCTATGCCATTACTTCTATCAAAATAGAAGGCGTCACCCAGGAGTTCTCTTCTATTCCTGGCATCATGGAAGATGTTACCGACATCGTCCTGAATCTGAAACAGGTCCGTCTGAAGAATAAGATTGAGAATAATACCAGCGAGAAAGCCACCATCGTCATCAGCGGTCAGGAGACTTTCACCGCCGGCGATATCAATGGATTCCTCAACTTCTTCCAAGTGCTGAACCCCGATCTCCTCATCTGCCGTATGGAACCCTCCGTGCGCCTGGTGATGGAAATCACTATCGACAAAGGCCGTGGCTATGTTCCCGTTGAAGATAATCGCTCTTTGCATGAAGGTATCGATGTTATCGCCATCGACTCTATTCACACTCCTATCAAGAATGTGAAATATTACATCGAGCCCTATCGTGTGGAACAGAAAACCGACTTTGAGAAGCTGATTATGGAAATTGATACCGATGGTTCTATTCATCCTAAAGATGCTTTGAAAGAAGCTGCCAACATCCTGATCCAACATTTCTCCCTCTTCACAGACGAGAAGATTACGGAAGATACTCCGGAACCGGCACAAGAGGCTGTCAGCGCTGATGATAACGCAGCCCTGATCCGTCAAGTCCTCAGTTCCAAGCTCATCGACATGGATCTCTCCGTCAGAGCTTTGAACTGCCTGAAGTCCGCTGAATTGGAGACCTTGGGCGACCTGGTGGCTATCCACAAGAGCGACCTTCTGAAATTCCGTAACTTCGGCAAGAAATCCCTCGCCGAGTTGGAAGAGCTTGTACAATCCAAAGGACTGGAGTTTGGTATGAATGTATCACAATATCAATTAGATAAAGAATAAGTAGCAATATGAGACACGCAAAGAAAAACAATCATTTAGGAAGAACGGATGCCCATAGAAAAGCTATGCTTTCCAATATGGCTACATCCCTGATCATGCATAAGAGAATCAACACGACTCTTGCTAAAGCCAAAGAACTGAGAAAGTATATTGAGCCGCTCGTGACCCGTAGTAAGAACGATACCACCCATTCCCGTCGTATTGTTTTTGCCCAACTGCATAACAAATATGCCGTCACGGAATTGTTCAGAGAGATCTCTCAGAAGGTAAACGACCGTCCTGGCGGTTACACCCGAATCCTGAAGACCGGTTTCCGTAAGGGTGATAACGCTGAGATGTGCTTGATCGAATTTGTGGATTACAACGAGACCTATACGCAGGCTGGTGGTGGCAAGAAGAAATCCACCCGTACCCGTCGTAGCAGCAAGAAATCCACAAAGCCTGCTGAGGCTGTCGCCGAGACCGCCGAAGCTCCTGTGGCCGAAGCCGCTGAGACTCCCGCTGAATAGTCAGTCGGAACATCTAAAACCCAAAGGAGGATTCCATTATGGATCCTCCTTTTTTATTGTCCAATAGGTGCATGAACCGCCGACCCCATACGGGAATGGTCTCGCTATTGTTTGATGACCTTGGCGGTGGCAATCTCTTGATTATGTGTGACAACCCGAACGAAGTAAATGCCGGCCGGGAGACTGCTGAGGTCCAGCGTCTGGTCGGATTCCCCGCCACGCTGTGTGAGCACTGTCCGTCCGCTGATGTCTGACAGCGTGATGTCTCGAATGGGCTTGTCCGACATGACCCGAACTTTACCTGTGGTCGGGTTGGGCATGACCGTCAAGAGGGTCGGCAACTGATGCTCTGAGACTCCCACGAATCTGTCTGCCGCCATCCAGTTTTCGCCCAGGCTGTTGTCAGAATCCAAGTCGATCAGGATGAGAAAGTCGCCCAGACCATCGGCGGTTGTGGGCCATGGCAGACTGTCGGTATAGGTCACCTCATCGATGATGTTGCCCCACGCATCGGCCAGGACCAAGGATTCGGATTTGTTGTCCAGATGTCGGTAGAACTTGCCGTAGGCGGTATGGAGGTAGCATTGTTGGAAGGCTTGCGGGTCGGAGGCGAGGAAGATCTCCTCATGAGGGTTGATGAACGATCCTGCGGGGAACTGATAGGTTATGCCCAGCTCTCGGAAATAGACCCCGGAGATGTCGAGCGTGTCCTCCCCGTTGTTGGTAATCCCAATGAACTCCAGATCATCGGAGGTGTGTCCCATCATGATAGGCGGATGGTAGTTGATTTTGCTGATGACCAAAGGGGGAAGCGTGATCTCACCACATTCGGTAATGTTGCCCAGCTCATGATTCAGCCATTCGTAACGTTTCTGTATCCAGTTCTTCATCGTGGCGATATGGGCATTGTAATCGTAATAGCGTCCCCAGCGCGTGCGCTCCCGAGGCATGGCTTCGCTGATGCGGGCGGAGAGGCTGTCCATGATGGCGAAGACGTGGTTGATGTCAAGGACACCTTCCTCCTTCGTGAGCTGTTTCCATCGGTCGAAGAGAAGACAGCGGAACATGTCGTCCTCATACAACTGAAGCCAGAAATAGGAGCCGGTGTTGTCGCCATTGGCGAATTGGAGCACATCATGCCCGGAGCGGCCTACCGAGCCGAAGTCGTAGCCGTAGGCCAAGTTGAAGTCCCAAACGGGCCCGGCACGTAGTTTGCCCATCCGGTCTTTGTGGAAGAAGGTGCTCTTTTGATAGATGTCCACATTGGAGCTCATCTCCCCCAGGATCATATAGTCCACAAAAGTGGGGATGTCCAGAAACGCGGGGAATCCGGAGCCGGGGTCCTGGTCGTCCAGAGCGCAGGCTTGTGCCAGCGAGTCATAATATAGCTGGATGTAGTTCTCTTGCGCCGTCGTGATCTCCTCGGGCTTGGGATTGTGGTAGATGTAGCTGACCTCTTCCCAATAATCGTAGGCGGGCGTCGTCCATGCGGGAACATCACCACCCGTCAGCTTGTCGGCTTTGATGATGTACCCTCCAGTGACAGCCGGGTAGGTGTTGTCGGTGCTGTCCATCTTGACAATGTCCACACGATGGGCGTCAATCTTGATTTTCTCGGTCAGGAAGTAAAGGCCCCGGTAGTCACCATTGACAATCACTTCGCAGTATCGGGTCCTGGGCGCATAATGGCCCAGCTCCTCATATAGCTGGTAGGAAAGCGCGTCGCGAAGGAAGGCGGGCTCGTCGTTCATCGGGTTCAGGATCCAGTCGTTCTCGGCTGGCAACCCCAAGAGAGAGACATTGCGATTGGTCACATTATCCTCCATGCGCGTTTCGAAACCGTAGGGCTTCTTGTTGTGCCCTTGGGAGGTCGAGCCGCGCGTCTCAATGCCAATCTGGCCGACGAAATTCAAAAAGGCGCTGTCGTTTTGGTTGGACACATAGTTGATGGTGGAATCATTGACATAAAGTATCTTCATCGTGGCCGATATTTTTGGCTCGTCGGGTATGGCGTAATGACTGCCAGTGCCTGGGATAAGGTCCGTGGTGATGATGACGATGGGCAGGTTGGAAGAGGTGAGCTCTTGGCCATGGACAGTCATCATCAGCAGGCTTGACAACAGCACGAGAAACAATCTTATCGGGTGTGAAGGCATATTCTATGAAAAAATGTCTGATTCAATAAAGTCGCAAAATTACATTTTTTTTTATACTATTCGCTATCAAATATAATAGGTCTTTGGATGTTTAGAAGGCTACTTTGATGCCGAAGTGGATTTTGCCTGTTCGGAAGGAGATGGGGTTTCCTTGTTGGCGGCCAAGGGCGTAGTTCAGATAGAAGAGGCCGGCGCGCACGGCCAGGTTGATGCCGATGCCAAAGCCGAAGGGATAGTCTTTCTGGTACACGCTGTGCAATTGTTGCTCATAAGTGCCCCCGTCAAAGAAGAGGTTCAGGAAGGAGTTCTTCATGAAATGATACCGGAACTCCAAGGAGTATAGCAGATAGGTGGAGGCGGCAAGGTCGTTCGGATTGAACCCGCGCAACTGTCCCTCCCCGCCTATCAAGAAGAGCTCGTTGTAGAAATGCGGTCCATGGAGCAGGGTCCCGAACTGTAAGGTGGGGACCAGGGTGAAATACTTCCAAATCGGGATGTACCCTTTGATGCCGCTTCGGATCCGATAGTGAGTTTGTCGTAATTCAAGGCCTTCATAGAGGCTTTCATCCACCTGCGCGTTTGGAAGGATGACCCTTCTGCCAACGGAGAGGTCCACATGCCCTTCCCAACCTTTGCGTGGGATAAAGGTAGCATCTGTTTGCTGGAGATGCAGTTGAAGGCCATACAGCCGTTTCCGATAATCTATGCAGGTGGAGTCAGAGGTGAAATCCAGCAGGGAGGGGTTGAGGACGGTGGAGCTGCGGTAGTCGAAGTAGGGGGTCAGGGTGTTCCGGTTGTGAAAGGAGTAGGGGATGCCGATGTGGTAATGCAGCAGCAGGAAGGAGGTGTCATGCTTGTCCAGATTGAAGCTGCCTTCGATACCGAAATGGGTCTTGAAGAGGTAGTTGAACTGCGCGGCAATGTCGAGATATTGGGAATGCCGTTCGCTGCTGTGCCAATGGATGGCTATGTGCTCGCCGATTTTGAACAGATTGGTGAGCGACAGCTCCAGCTCTCCGTTTACAGCCACTTTTCCGGATGTCTCATCTCTGGGTGTGATGCCGATATATCCGTCGAACTGGTTGACCGACTGTCGGGTCAGATAGAGGTAGAGGATGGCTTTGTCTTTGACGAAGGCCACGCCGCTGGGACGGGCTATCGTGATGAAGGGCAGTTCAGCCAGCCGTTTGTCCACTTGCCGGACCAGCGACTCGCAGTAGGGGCTGCCCCTTCTAATGTTCAGGTAGGGATAGAGATAAGAGGTGGATAGCTTGGCATCGCCTTTGACGACGATGGAGTCGAAGGTGACGTAGATGCCAGTGTCAATGCGGATGGCGGGCTCTTGGGTGACGCTGTCTGTCTGCAGGGTCACGGAAGCGAAGGGGTATCCATGATCCTCCAGGTAGGTCAGGATCTGTTCTGCAATGGCGGGGTACTCCTCCAGTGTGAAGGAAGCGGGGATGAGGGTGTGATGCCGTTGTGCCGGCAGTGTCAAGGTGCAGAGCAGGCAGCAGGCAAAGATGATGATATGGCGTGCGAGGCGGCTCAATCGTTGGCTTTCTTGTGGACGACGAGTTGGGCGTTCTCGAATTTGACGACCGTGATAGGACATCCTTTGTCGATGAGGCCATATTCGGAGGTGGCGTCGTAGAGGTCGCCGTCGATGTCAATCTTGCCGGCGGGGCGCATGAAGGTGGCAGCGACCCCCTCCTTGCCCACCAGATCCTGCAAGTGCATGTCTTGGGCGATGAAGCCTTTCTCGGAGGTCAACTCGGTGTTAAGGGCGATGGTGCCGAAGCGTGTCTGGGCGGTGATGACCTTCTTGCAAAGCCACAAAGCCGCAAAGAAGCCGGCTACGATGCTGAACATCACGATGACCAGGTCTTTGGCCACTTCGTAGGCTCCGTTGAAGTCTGGGTCGAACTTGAAGTGGAAGCCCACGTTGAAGATCATGGTCAGCACGAGCGCTCCCACGATGAGGACGATGCCGGAGACGCCGGCCACCCCGAAGCCGGGGATGACGAAGAACTCCAGGAATAACAGCACCACCCCGACGAGGAACAGCAGGATCTCCCAGTGCTGGGCAAGGCCTTCCAAGTAGTGAGGCGCAAAGTAGAGTAGGGCAGCCACGACGGCAATGGCCAAGGGGAGTCCGATGCCAGGTGCCTGCAGTTCAAAGTAGATGCCGCCCACAATGCACATGATGAGGATGCCGCTGACCACAGGGTTCACCAGGAAGAGGATGAGCTGGTCTATCCAGGATAGTTTCTGCTCGGTGAGGGTGTAATCTTCCAGACCCGCCTGTTGCAAGACCTCCTCCTTGTTGTTGGCCACTCCTTCGCAGAATCCATGCTGGATGGCTTCATCGGTGGTGAAAGTCAGCACTTTGCCCTTTTCGGAGATGCCCCGGATGGCGATGTCCGGGTCCACCATGGCCTGGGCAATGTCGGGGTCGCGACCATTCTTCTCCGCGGTGGTCCGCATCAGCGAACGCATGTAAGACTGGTATTTGTCAGGCATGATGTTGCCGTTTTGATCGACCACCGAGGCGGCCCCGATGGAGGAACCGGAAGCCATGTAGATGCTGTCACAGGCGATGGAGATCAACGCACCGGCCGAGGCTGCATTGTTGTTGATGAGGACCATCGTCGGCATGGGCGCGTTCAGCAGCAACGTGCGGATCTTGTCGGCTGCATCCAACTCTCCCCCGAAGGTGTTAAGCTCTAACAGCAGGTAGCCGGCTTTCTGCGCCTTGGCCTCCTTGACCGCCTTCTCGGTCTTGCGGAGCGCCGGCTTGGCAATGTTGTCGTCAATGGTGTAATAATAGACCTGTCGGCTGCTTTGCGCATGGCAAATCGTGGTCAACAGACAGCATAATGCTACAAGGATGATGTTCTTGATATTCATAATTCGTTATCCTAATTCAATTTTGTAAGGGACTGATAGATGGAAGTCTTTCAGCAAGGATGCCGGGTCGACGGTGATGGAGAAGTTGAAGAAGTCGCTGAAGAAGACGTTGTTCGCTTCCACAATTCGTAGGTTGAACTCCGTCTTGCCCTTGTGCTGCTTCAGCTGCTCCAGAATCTCTTGGGCCACACTCTTGGAGATGTCCTGGATGCGTAGGGCTACCCGCACCACTTTGCAAAGCTTGTCGTAGGCATCATCCAGACTGCAGATCATCACCGGCTTGATGTCGATGAACTTGCGCTGATTGCCCTCTTTGTCGGTATATTGCCGTACGTTGACGGTGGCATTGACGAAGACGCGCTTGCCCTCTTCCAGGGCCCATTTGAACTTGTCGAAATCCTCTTTGAACAGGCGCCAGGTCCACGTGCCCTGCTGGTCTTCCAGCGTGTAGATGCCGAAGTTGCGTTGGGATTTGTCCATGGCCACGACGGCCTTGCTGATCATGCCGGCGAACTGTATCCCTTTGCCGGCGGCTCCCATCTGGATAAGATGGTTGTCATCGTTCATCTTCGACAGGTTGGTGTTGGTGAAGAATTCTATGATGTATTTGAACTCCTCCAAGGGGTGGCCGGAGATGTAGAAGCCGGCGACCTCATACTCCCGTTTTGCTTGCTCCAGGCCGTTCCAAGGATGGCATTCAGGGAAGTCGATGGCCAGAGATTCGTTGTCTTCTTCTTCCATATCGTCGAAGAGGGAGGCTTGGTTCTTGGCGGCGCTGTCGCTCTTGTTGGCGTACGAGATGCACTTGTCGATGACGGTGCGCCCGTCTTTGTCGGTGGCGAAATATTGTGCCCGATGTTCAGAGCCGATGGTCTCGAAGGCGCCGCTCATGGCCAGCACTTCGATGCACCGTTTGTTGCAGTTGCGCAGGTTCACCCGGGTCATGAAGTCGATGAAGCTCTTGTAAGGACCATTGGCACGGCGCTCTTCCACGATGCTGTCGGCAGCGCTGGCCCCGACACCCTTCAGCGCCGACAAGCCAAAGCGGATGTTGCCGTCCTTGTTGACCGTGAAGGTCTGGTCAGACTCGTTGATGTCGGGCCCCTTAACCACAATGCCCTTCTTGTGACAGTCTTCCACAAACTGCGTGATCTTCTTGATGTCGTTGACGTTGTTGGTAAGGTTGGCAGCCATCAGCTCGGCACGGTAGTGCGCCTTCAGGTAGGCGGTCTGATAGGCTACCCAGGAGTAGCAGGTGGCATGCGACTTGTTGAAGGCATAGGAGGCGAACTTCTCCCAGTCGGCCCAGATCTTCTCCAAGATCTTGGGGTCATGGCCGTTGGCGATACCGCCATTGATGAACTTCGGCTTCAGGGCATCCAGCTTGTCTTTCTGTTTCTTGCCCATGGCTTTTCGCAGGGTGTCGGACTCGCCGCGGGTGAAGTCGGCCAGCAGCCTCGACAAGAGCATGACCTGCTCCTGATAGACCGTGATGCCATAGGTGTCTTTCAGGTACTTCTCCATGACGGGGATGTCATACTCAATCTTCTCGCGCCCGTGCTTGCGGTCGATGAACTGCGGGATGTAGTCCATGGGGCCGGGACGATAGAGGGCGTTCATGGCGATGAGGTCCTCAAAGGTGGAGGGCTGCAGCTCGCGCAGGTATTTCTGCATGCCCGGGGATTCAAACTGGAAAGTGCCGATGGTGTCGCCTTCACAGAAGAGCTGGTAGGTCTCTTGGTCATCCAAGGGAATCTTGTCGATGTCCAGGTCTATGCCGTGCGACTTCTTGATGTTGGAGAGTGCCTCACGGATGATGGATAGGGTGGAGAGCCCCAGGAAGTCCATCTTGATGAGGCCCACGTCTTCCACCACCGCCCCTTCGTACTCAGTCACGATGATGTCCTCTTTGGTCTTTTTGTCCTCTACGGTGGAGAGGGGTGCGAACTTGGTCAGGTCGTCGGCGCCGATGATGACGCCGCAGGCGTGGATGCCCACCTGGCGAACCGTCCCCTCCAGCTGTGCAGCATAGTCGATGATCTCTTTGATTTTAGGATCTTTGTCGTAGGCGTCCTTGAATTCCGGCACAAAGCGAAGACAGTTGGATATGTTGACCTTGGCAGGTTTGTGGGTCTTGGGATCGTCGGGCAGACGGTCGGGGATCATCTTGGTGAGCTTGTCGGAGTCGGCAATCGGCAGGTTGTGCACGCGGGCCACGTCCTTGATGCTCGACTTGGTAGCCATGGTGCCATAGGTGATGATATGGGCCACCTTCTCTTTGCCATACTTCTGGGTGATCCACTCCAGGATCTTATAGCGTCCTTCATCGTCAAAGTCCACGTCGATATCGGGGAGGGAGATACGGTCCGGGTTGAGGAAACGCTCAAACAGGAGGTCGTATTTCAGAGGGTCGATGTCGGTGATGCGCAGGCAGTAGGCTGCCACCGAGCCGGCGGCGGAGCCTCGCCCAGGACCTACCGAGATGCCCATCTTGCGGGCGGCGGCGATGAAGTCCTGCACGATGAGGAAGTATCCCGGGAAGCCCATGTTCCGCATGACCCCCAGCTCGAAGTCGATACGCTCCTGCACATCCTTCGGGACGGGGTCCCCATAGCGCTCCACAGCCCCATCGTAGGTGAGCTTGCGGAGGTAGTCGGCTTCCAGCTTGATTCGGTAGACCTGGTCGAGGCCCCCCAGCTTCTGGATACGTCCCTCGCCGCCTTCTCCCGACTCGAACTCAGCCTTGAGGTCCTCTTCGGTGAAACGCTGGCGATAGCTCTCCACGGTCCCGAACTCCTGCGGGATGTCAAACTTGGGCATGATGGGAGCGTGCTGCAAGGCGAAAGTGCTCACCTTGTCCACGATTTCCTGCGTGTTGGCCAATGCCTCCGGTATGTCAGAGAAGATGGCAGCCATCTCCTCCGGTGTCTTCAGCCACTCCTGTTTCGTGTAGTGCAAGCGGTCGGCATCATCGATGCGGGCGGCGGTGTTGATGCAGATCAGCCGGTCGTGAGCCTCCGCATCCTCCGCGTTGACGAAGTGGACGTCGTTGGTCGCAATCAGCTTGATGCCTGTCTCGGCAGCCAGCCGTAGCAACTGCTCGTTCACGATCTGCTGCTGCTCATAGGTCGTACGGTCCCCACCCGGCACATCCGTCTTGTGACGCTGAATCTCCAGATAGTAGTCCTCCCCAAAGAGATTCTTGAACCATAAGGCCGCCTCCTTGGCCTTGTCGTAATGCCCCGACAACAGAAGCTGCGGTATCTCACCCGCCAGACAAGCAGAGGAGACGATGAGTCCCTCGCGGTACTGCTCCAACAACTCGTGGTCAATGCGGGGCTTGTAATACTTGCCGTCAATCCAAGCGGTGGAGATCAACTTGCAGAGGTTGTGATAACCGGTCTCATTCTTGGCTAACAAGATCAGATGCTCGCCATAGCCGTTCTCCTTGTGCTCATGCACCAGCCGGCTGCCCGTAGGGTTGGAGGGAGTCTTCTTGGCAACGTACGCCTCACAACCGAAAATGGGCTTGATGATCTTCTTCTTCTCAGCCTCTAACTGCTGCTGACACTCAGCTCTTGCCGCCTCATCCTCCAAGGTGCCTAGCTGCTCCTCCAACTCCTTGATCTTGTCCTTGACCTTGCCGTTGGACTTCTTGACATAGTCATAAAACTCCTTGATGCCATACATGACGCCATGGTCCGTGACGGCAATAGCCTGCATGCCCGTGGCCCGGCATTTTTCCACCAGCCCCGGTATGGAAGACATGCCATCCAGAATCGAGTATTGCGTATGCACATGAAGATGCGTGAAGTTGCTCATAATGATATGGTTATATGGTTTGAGAAGGTGGTTTTTTACCAGCTACAAAGTTATATTTTTTGATGGAAAAAATGTGGCATAGAGGGAGGATTATTTTTCAACAATTCTAGTATTCATTAACCTGTTGAATATAAGGGATGTATCATGGTTTTGAAGGAGGATTGTACCGTTGGAGGGCGCGCGAGACGGTGTGTCGGTGTTCGCCCGCCGAGTGGTGGTTAAGCGATAAAAATAGGGTTGTTCTCAGAATGTTTTTTCTCAGAACGTCCCTCCTGTTCAAATAAAAATGTTATTTTTGCCACCGAATTGGTGGTAAGGTTACCACTGATTTCAGTGGTAAATTATTCTTGTGAAAAACAAAAGATAGCAAACATCATTTATGAAAAAAATCCACACCATCTTGTTGCCGTGCTTCGCTTTCCTTTGCGCGGTGCTGTTGCTGACCTCTTGCAACAACAAAAAAAGTAAATCCAAATTTGTGGAAAATCCAGACATGGAATACCGTACCTTAGGCAGTACGGGTCTTCGTGTAGGTGTCGTCGGCTTGGGCTGCGGCGGTTTTGAGGAGATCGACTCCGCCACCTCCCGGGAGCTGGTGTATGCCGCATTAGACCGTGGCATGAACTACATGGACATCTACGATGCGAATCCCAAGGTGCGTAGCAATATCGGCTATGGCCTGGGCGACCGCCGTGAGGAGATGATCATCCAAGGTCATGTGGGCTGCTGGTGGAATGGCGACAGCTACGAGCGCACCCGCGACGTGGAGAAGTGCAAAAAGGGATTCGAAGACCTGCTTACTCGCCTGCACACCGACTATATCGATATCGGCATGATTCATATTGTGGATAAGATGGAAGACTGGCAGGCCATCCAAGGCAGTGATTATCTGAAATATGTGCAAGATCTGAAGAAACAGGGAAAGATCCGGCATATTGGTGTGAGCAGTCATAATGCCAAGGTGGCATTGGAGATTGCCAAGAGTGGCTTGGTGGAGGTCATCATGTTCAGCCTCAACCCGGCTTTTGACCGCACCCAGCCCGAAGCCAGTCCTTGGGACCCGGAGACCTTCAACAATATGTTGCCGGGTATAGACCCCGTGCGTGTGGAGTTGTATGACTACTGCTACCAGCATCAGATTGCCATCACGGTTATGAAGGTGTATGGTGGTGGCGACCGCCTGTTAGATGCGGAGAAGTCGCCGCTCAAGAAGGCCCTCACGAGAGACCAGTGCATGGCATACGCTTTGTCGAAGCCATGTGTGGCAGTTGGACTCTGCAGTGCCAAAAATGCAAATGAGTTGGATGACTATCTGCACTATCTGAAAGCTACGGATGCAGAGAAAGATTATAACGCTGCTCTGAATGCCTCCACGGCACAGGCGTGTGAAAATGCGGGGAAGGGCGAGTGCACTTACTGCAAGCATTGTGCCCCGTGTCCCGTGGGCATTGATATCGCCAAGGTCAATAAGTTGTTGGTGGATGCGCAGCAGGCGGGCAAGGTCACGGACGAGTTGGCCTCCGAGTACAAGCAGTTAGAGCACCACGCGGGCGAGTGTGTCGGGTGTGGCGCCTGCGAGGAACGCTGCCCCTTTGATGTGCCAGTCCGCGAGAAGATGAAAGAGGCGGAGAAGGTGTTTGGGTACTAAATCAACTCAGACAAGACGTCAGTAAAGGTTGACCAGGCGTACTTCTTCTTCTCTTCTATAATATTGTACTCAAATTCCTCCTGTTTCTGCTCACGGAAGAAACGTGACAGGGCGTTGGCAATGTGTTTGGCGTCGGGCTCGACGACATAGCCGATCTTCCCATCGGGGACAATTTCCGGCAAACCGCCCACATTGGTCACCAACATGGGCTTTTCGAAGTGGAAGGCAATCTGAGTGACACCGCTCTGGGTGGCGGTTTTATAGGGTTGTGCCACAATGTCGGCGACGCTGAAGTATCGGTTGACTTCATGGTCTGGAATGTAGTCGTTATAGAGCAGAACGTGATCTTCTAAATGCAGATTCTTGATTTGCTGTAGATAGGGCGCTGGATCACCATAGAACTCGCCGGCTACCAGCAACTTGACATTGGATTGGCGTATCTGGTCATCCGCAAAAGCATCGATTAGGAGATCTAACCCTTTGTAGTCTCGTATAAAACCGAAAAAAAGCACATAACGAAAGGCTGGATCCAGATTCAGCAAAGAAAGAGCTTGCTCGCGGGGCAGCCGATCTCCGTAATGGTCATAGATGGGATGTGGAGAGAATCGTTTGGGACAATGGCGTTTGTCAAACTTCTCGATATCTTTGACTACCGATTCGGAGAGGGCCATGAAACCATCCATGGATTTTACGAAAAAGGGTGGAAGGAACTTGTCGAGAATGTTGGGCTCGTGTGGGATCATGTTGTGCACTAAAGCCAACACTTTGGTATGACCGTTGCGACTTATTCTCCGGGCTATTGTTCCCATACAAGGTGCCATGAAAGACATCCAATAGGCAAAAATCACCACGTCAGGTTTCTTGTTGGCAATTTCCTTTCCCACTTTCAGCCAGTTGAACGGGTTGCAAGAGTTGACCTTGCGATAGATGATCAGATCTGAAGGGGAAGGGTCCGGACTGAATTGTGTCTTTCCGGGGAAGAGGAATTTGGGGTATTGCAGTGTGAACGTGCAGATTTCTACCGAATGTCCCTGTTTTTGGTACTCGCGAGCCAGTCGTTCATTGAACGCCGCCAGTCCGCCGCGATAGGGGTATGCTGTTCCGAGAATGATGATTTTCATAGGGAGATAGTTTGAAAGTGCAAAGATAGTGAAAATATAGTTTGCTTCCGTAGGTGTAATCACTCATTGTACAATCGGTTCATGCGATTAGCGATCATTTGTATGTATGCCATTTTCATTTTGTTCGTAAGAACCACGATATTTATTCTCTGTCAGCTTTTCGGATAGTTGGCACATGTCCTCCATTGGAATCTTTTCCCCCTTTGCTGCTCGATCGATTCTGCGTGTCAAATAACACAATTGTCCATCGGCAAAACGTACAAGTGTGTGCGGAACAACCTGTATTTTAGCAATTTCTGCCAAATGCATCGTTAAATCTTCCAATTCCGGCAAATTGGGATAGAGCTCGGTTTGAGGTTTTAGAATGAATCGTCCCCACAATCCTACAGTAGTGAAACGGGACTCGTGCTGCAATTTCTCAATATCCATGGATAACTTCGCTTGTACCCCAGTGATGGCCGTTTGGCTGCGAATCACATCCTTCGCCAAGTCTTTGATTTCAGAATGATGATATGGAAATTTTGGAACGGTGGTCGTGCCGAAGAAGCGTTTCGCACATTGAGGATGATAATCCACCATTCCCTCGTCTAATTCTTTATAGCAATACAAACATTTCGCCATACGCTAATCATTTTGTTGGTCCGTAATAGCCACAATGCTTACAGCGCCGATACAGTCCTTGCAGCAAGCCAGCAACAGAGACATGCTGTCTCGCGGATTGATTTTCCAGTTGGCTTGGGCGATATCTAATAACCAGCCTTCCGGAATAAGACCGTCGAAAAAAGGGAACATGTTGTCACTCATAAAGGGTTCGGTTTGCAATGGCATTGTCAAACTAATTGGCATGCCTTTTTCGGAAACATAGGCTTCTGCGTAGCGGAACGTATATCCGTTTTCATCTTCTGTGAGGATTCCCGCAAGTTTACCTAAATAATAAACTTCTGCCTGTTTCATACTTCACTCCTTTCTTTTTTCACAGGGCCCAGTTCCGCTCCAAACAGTTCCAGCACTTGGTTGACTTTGTCCAGCCGCAAGGTTGGTTTCCCTTGTTCCAAATCACGGACAAAACGGAGTCCAACCCCGGATTTCTCCGACAGATCCACTTGTGTCAGGTGATACAACTTTCGTTGTTCCTTCACATACTTTGACAATTTCGTTTCATTCATAATTATACTTTTTCGGGTATAAAACAGAAGTCTCAGAAAATATTATACCCGAAATAGTATAATAATTGTCATACATTTGATTTTATACCTTTTCGGGTGCAAAAATGAGAAAATTATTTTATCTTCCGTTATTTTTCGTACTTTTGCAACTTCAAAAATTGAAATAAAAAAGCAATAAGTAATATGAAACCGATTTTTAAGAAAACCTTGATCCACTGCGGTGTCATCCTCTTCTTTTTCCTGATAGCCTCCATCTATATGTCCCCTGCCTTTGACGGTAAGGTTATCCAACAGGGGGATATTATGAAATGGAAGGCTATGGCCAAAGAGCAGCATGACTTCCGAGATAAGACTGGAGAATATACCACCTGGACAAGTTCCATGTTTAGTGGAATGCCCTCCTATCAGGTAACCACTCCACCCAACAAATCGGTTTTTAGTAAAGTCCAAAGTTTTTTAAATCTAAAGGTCTTTGATTTGAATGGTAGCGTAGGCTTTATCTTTCTTTATTTGATTGGTTTTTATGTGGCGCTACTGGCCATGGGAATGTCTCCATGGTTAAGTTTGTTGGGAGCGCTGGCTTTTGGATTGGGGAGTTATAACATCATTATTATAGAAGCTGGCCATGCTACAAAAGCGTATGCTATGGCCATGATGGCTCCTATCATCGGAGGAATGCTACTGATTTTGCAAAGAAAGAAGTATCTGTGGGGCGGCATTCTTTTTGCAGCTGCCTTGGGCATCCAAATCGCCTGCAACCACATCCAGATAACGTACTACACTATGCTGATAGGGATCATCCTTGGACTGGTCTATTTGGTTTACGCCATCAAGGACAAGGAGTTCAAGCCTTTGCTTTTAGGCGTAGGGGTCATGCTGATCGGTATCGGGTTCGCCATTGGAGCGAACGCCAGGCTCCTTTTCATTAACCAAGAATACGTGAAATACACCATGCGCGGTGGTTCGGAAATCACGGTGACACCTGAAGACTTGTATAAGGACGGTGAAGCCAAATCCATTGCCGCCTCTGACGGTTTGGACATTGATTATGCCTACAGTTGGAGCTACGGCAAAGGCGAAACCTACACGCTATTAGTGCCCGGCGCATATGGCGGTGGCTCCGGTGAAACAATGGGCACGGACTCCGAATTCTACAAGAAATTTCGTCAGAAGCAGGCTCCACTCTACTGGGGTGATCAGCCCTTTACCTCCGGTCCAGTCTATTTCGGTGCTATTGTCGTCTTCTTATTCGTTTTAGGCCTGTTTGTGGTGAAAGGCCCCGAACGCTGGTGGATTCTCCTCGCCACTATCCTCTCTATTTTGATGGCTTGGGGTAAAAACTTGATGGGATTCAACGGTTTCCTTTTCGATCACCTGCCGCTTTACAACAAGTTCCGCACCCCTTCAATGAGCCTTGTTATGGCCAATGTGACCATGGTCATTATGGCCGCCCTCGCCTTGAAAACCATCTTTGACAAGGAAAATCCCGTTGACAAGAAGAAACTGAACCTTGGTCTTTATATCTCCACGGGCATCACAGCAGGCTTTATTTTGTTGATGATGGCATTCTCAGGAGGTTTTTCTTTCTCTGGTGCCAGCGACGTGCAGATGGCTGCACAATACGGCAATCAATGGGATATGATCCAAGATGTGCTTATCGAGGATCGCAAAGCCCTCTTCATGGCTGATTCTTGGCGTTCACTCATCTTGATATTAGTGTCCGCACTATTTTTGTGGCTCTTCATCAATGAGAAAATCAAACAATCCGGCATCGTCATCGGCATCTTGGCCTGCCTGGTGCTCTTCGACCTGTGGGGCGTTGATCGCCGCTACCTCAACGACTCCAACTTCGTCAACGAAAAGCGTCTCAAAATCAAACCCTCACAGACCGACCAGATACTGGACCAGTATGCCGCCCAGTTCAAGGACGAAGATTATCGTGTTTTTGATCTCTCGGTGAACACCTTCAATGACTCCTATCCGTCTGCTTTCCATCACCAAATTGGCGGTTACAGCGCAGCGAAACTGCGCCGTTATCAAGATATTATAGACTTCTATTTGTCTCGCCATATCAATACGGGCGTGCTTAATATGCTGAACACCCGCTATGTGGTGGTGCCCGGACAGAACGGCCAGCCGATGGTGCAGCGCAACCCCGATGCTTTGGGCAATGCTTGGTTTGTGGATCAATATCAACTGGTGGATGATGCCAACGCGGAGATCTTGGCACTGAATGAGTTGAACCCTGCCGACACGGCCGTCATCGACAAACGTTTCGCCGAGATGGTGCAGGGCAAGAACCTGGAACGCGACAGCAACTCCGTCATCGTGATGGAGCACCAGAAACCGTACAACCCAGACTATGTGGTCTATAAGAGCAAGTCTTCCAAAGATCAGTTGGCTGTTTTCTCGGAGGTCTATTACGCCCCCGACTGGCGCGCCTATATCGACGGCAAACCGGCCGACTACTTCCGCACTGACTACATTCTGCGAGCCATGGTGATTCCTGCCGGCGAACACAAAATCGAGTTCAAGAACGAAGCGCCAATGATGCATAAATTGGACAAAATATCCCTGCTTTGTTCCATTTTGTTTGTGTTGACGGTCGCGGGCTCGTTGGTGCTGTATTACCGCAAACCGAAAAAGGAAGCCACGAACAACTAACCACAATCCCATAGACTATGCTTTCCGTCATCATCTGCACCTACAACCGTGACAAGTACATTTACAATGTGCTGAAAAGCCTGGCCGAAAACACGCTGCCGCCCGAAAAGTATGAAATTGTCTTGGTGGACAACAACTGCACGGACAACACGCAAAGCGAGTGCGCGCGATTCGCACACGACTTCCCGTCTGTTACCTTCCGAAGCTTTGTGGAGACGAACCAAGGGCTCTCTCACGCACGCAACCGCGGAATCAGCGAGAGCCAGGGAGACATACTGGTGTATGTGGACGACGACGCTTTGGTCAACAAGGAGTATCTGCAAACCTACGCCGACTTTTTTGAACAGCATCAGGACATCGAAGCGGCCGGCGGACCTATCATCCCGAAATACGAAACAGAAGAGCCTGCTTGGATGTCACATTTTACAAAAGCGCTGATTACAGGATACAAGTATTTGGGTGACAAAGAGAAAGAGTTTCCCAAGAACGATTATCCCGGAGGTGGCAATGCGGCGTACAGAGCTTCTGTTTTCGAGAAGGTGGGACTGTTCAATGTGGAGCTGGGCAGAAAGGGTGACAGCCTGGTCGGCGCAGAAGAAAAGGACATCTTCGATAAAATGACCACGTTGGGGATGCGGTTCTACTATCTGCCCAATGCCATTCTCTATCATCTTATTCCGGAGAAGAAGCTCAGCAAGGACTACTTTGACCGGTTGACCTATTCCATTGGTAAGAGCGAACGGATGCGCACGTTGGCAATTGGGAAGTGGAAGTACGTGAAGCGTTTGATTTCGGAATGCATCAAGTGGGCTGCCTCCATTGTGCTCTGCATCGGGCACACCTTAACGGGGCATCCTAAAAAAGGTTGGAAACTGATTCAGTTCCGGTGGAATGTGACGAAGGGGTTGTTGGAAAAACAATCAGAAGTCCAATAAGGCCATGTCCCGGGAAAGTTCCTAGACCTTCCAGCTTATATTTATATAGTTTTGTCGAATGAATTCAACGATTATTGATATGAATATAATGTACATCAACAATGTGGTCATTCCTGACGCCAGAGCCAACCAAGCTTCCGGCATTGGACGTGTTACGGGACAAATTTCAGAGTATCTTGCCAGTCAATTTCATGACAAAATATATGCAGGCTACTTCTTTGACTCCCCAGACAATAGCGCCCCTCATCTATCAGATCATATACAACTTGCGCTGCCAAATTCTCAATCTGATGACAATCAACCGTTTGAACAATTTCTTGACGACCATTCAATAGACATCATCCAAGTCAACGTCTCCGATGACCAGCTCGTACATTATATTCCCACCATCTGCAATATTGCACACCGACATAATGTCAAGGTTGTCTATTGCATCCATTTTATGCCAGGTTACGAAGGTGTTTCTTTTGGTTCTCTGAATGAAGTGTGGTATTGCATCACCCATAAAAAACCATTCCTCAACAAACTCAAAAAATGGCTCATTTCTTTCAACCAGCCTTTCTCCACAAAAGTCATTTGGCACTTATTGAAAGCCAAATATAAAAACGCGTACGACTCCTGTGATAATATTGTTGTTTTTACTGACCCATACGTTGACCACTACCTTCATATTGTCAAAGGAAATCGACGTGACCAATTTGCGGTTATCCCAAATCCTCTTACTTTTAACGAGTTTCTTCCAGTTGACAATATGGTTTCCAAGAAAAAGGAGGTTCTAATGGTTGGTCGAATGCAGGAATCTCAGAAGAGAGTTTCACTTGCTTTAAGGATTTGGAAAAAGATTGAGCATAATCCATTATTGGGAGATTGGACATTGACGTTAGTCGGGAATGGTCAAGACGAAGATTATCTCCATTGGCAGGCTGAAAAATATCAACTGAAGAGAGTCAGATTCGAAGGCCGTCAGGATCCCAAGCCCTATTATGAGCGGTCGGCTATCTTCATCTCCACGGCGGGATACGAAGGCTGGCCCATGGTTCTGATGGAGGCCATGCCTATGGGATGTTGTTGCATCTCTTTCGACTCCTACGATGCCATCCACGATATCATCAAAGACGGATATAACGGCAGAATCATTCCAAACAATGATGTCCAAAGATATGCTAAGGCATTGACAGAACTGATGCTTGATAATGATAAACGCACGGAAATAGGAATTCATGCTATGAAAAGCTCGCATCAGTTCACCATGGAGAAGATTGGCCGTCAGTGGCACAGATTTTTTGAGGAATTGCTAGCTATGTCGGGCTCCTATTAACTTTTTATTACTGTAAATCAGTCACGTGATAATGAAGTTTTGTTTTTGGTAGTGCCTTGTTGTTTTATTGTGCATGTTTACTAGAAGAAAGGTCAACAAGACATGCATCATCAGTGTCCATGAGGAATATATCCGCATTAGTTTCCCTTTGTATACTATCTTGCTGGAAATGAAACATATCATAAAAGGAAACAACGGAGCATGTCTACCCAATCGAGGAGGTCAAAACCGTTCGTTGTAGGGGTGAATGCCGCAAAAAAAAGTTAAAAAAACAATAGTATTTTATATGTGACAAAAGGTTCGGTAAGAAGATAGCGTTTACAACTTGCGATATACTCTGTCGTTAGGATAAATCACTCGTGTTTTCCTATCACCGACGGTCCAATTCTTCACAGGGGTCATAAAATCGTCTCCAAAGACATCTTTCAGCCAATCTTCCGTTTTTTCAGGCATGAAAAAATGGTGCCCGAAATACTCCCTTTCCACCATCCCACATTTTTTCAGCGGCCAGATATGACATGGGAAACCATCGGTGCGGTTAGCCTCTTTCCATTCCTTAAATTCGTGTCGATCAGCTACGTAACAGAAGAAATCCGCTTCTGTGTAATCAAACAAGTAGAAAACATCCACACGCACACCCTTGTATATATAATGTTCGACGAGCGGCTTGTTTTCTTCTTTTTTATAGAAAGTGGTTTCAAGGTGGAAGCCCGCATCATGCATTATTTCGTCAAAATTGTCAGGACGTTGGGAATAGATCATGCCCGTATCAATATCATTATCAAACGGAATAAAACCATGATCCCGGTAGAATCCCAACTGCGTGCCGAATATCGGGAAAACCTGAACTCCAACACCACGACAGGTTTCATCTAGCTTCACCAATGTCTCAACACCGTATTTCTTGAAATTCCGGCTTATTTTCCGGTTTTTAACGGCGGTGTCTATTTCAACAAGTTTTTTATATAAGCCCAACTTCAGGGCGATTTTGACAATAAGATCTCTCATGATGAAAAAATACTCTTTTGTGATATTATAAAACCCAGCAAATGAATCAAATCCAAAACTTGTCAGTTTCGTGATTCACTGCAATATCTTGGCTCTTATCCTTCAATTTGTCATAAATTCTTTTTGCAAACACAGCATCATG
>JAFYEU010000112.1 GCA_017544105.1 Bacteroidales bacterium | reverse complement strand
TGTGGCCAACGACTTGGATACGCTATTGCCGAACTTTCTGATCAGCCGCATGAGGAAGAAAAGACTGGTCTATGACAGCCATGAATACTTCTGCGGCGAACTCTCGGTAGTGAACAAACCATCATCCTTGTGGGTATGGAGCCATATTGAGAAGTTCTGCTTCCCCAAGCTGAAAACCGTCATCACGGTGAGCCAGTCCATCGTGGACCAATATGAGAAGGAGTACGGCATCCGGCCCTATCTGGTGCGCAACATCCCGCCGGAGCGCAAGGTTGAGGTGACGGAGACCCGCGCCTCGTTGGGGATACCGGAGGATAAGTTCATCTTGATATTGCAGGGCAATGCCATTAACGAAGGCAGAGGTGGAGAAGAGATGATAGAAGCCATGCCCTTGCTGCCTGACACGCATCTGCTTGTGGTGGGAGGCGGCCTCTCTTTGCCGGCCATGAAACGACGAGCAAAAGAGCTGAACATGACCGACAGCATAACCTTTGTGGGTCGCCAAAATCAGCAAATGCTTTACAACTATACGGTGCTGGCGGATGTCGGCATCGCCTTGGATCGCGATGTGAGCGCCAACGCCCGTTTCAGCCTGCCCAACAAGATTTTCGAATATATCAAAGCTGGGACGCCCTTAGTGGTTTCCAACTTGGTGGAACGGCGCCATATTGTGGAGCAATATCTGGTGGGGGTTGTCGCTGAAGACTGGACACCAGAGAGCATTGCCGCGGCGGTTCGACGGCTGATGGACAATCCCGACTTCTACCGGCAATGTCAAGAGCATTGCGCCACCGCTGCCCATGAGCTGACGTGGGAAAACGAGGAAAAGGTGCTGGAGAAGGTGTATCTCGAATAGTTTCCGGCACAGAGTCTTACCACGCCAAATAAGAAAAACGAAAGAGGGCGGCCGCATGGTCGCCCTCTTTGTCAAAATATGCAGGGAAAAGATTATCCAAGGAACGGATAGCCATAGTCCGTTGCGGGGACATAGGTCTCCTTGATACAACGGGCACTGATCCAGCGGACAAGGTTAAGCATACTGCCTGCCTTGTCGTTGGTACCGGAAGCGCGGGCGCCACCGAAAGGCTGGCAACCGACCACTGCTCCCGTCGGCTTGTCGTTGATGTAGAAGTTGCCGGCGGCGTGACGGAGCATCTGCTCGGCCTTCTCGATAGCATAACGGTCCTGAGCAAAGATAGAGCCGGTAAGGGCATACGGAGAGGTGGTGTCGCAAATGCGCAACATCTCTTCGTACTTCTCATCCTCATAAACATAAACGGTGATAACCGGTCCGAAGATCTCCTCGCGGATAGACTCATAATCCGGCGTCTTAGCCACGATGATGGTCGGCTCCACAAAGTAACCCACGCTCTTGTCGTAATGGCCACCCAGCACGATCTCCGCATCCGGAGAGGCAATGGCTCTGTCGATATAACCTGCGATGTTGTCGAAGGATTTTTCATCGATGACGGCATTGACGAAGTTAGAGAAGTCACGCACATCGCCCATCTTGACGGTCTGCATCATCTCTTTGATATGCTCCAATGTAGGACCCCAGAGGGATTTCGGCACGTAGGCACGGGAGGCGGCGGAACACTTCTGTCCCTGATACTCGAAAGCACCACGGAGGATAGCCACGGCCAGCTCGCGTGCAGGAGCGGTGTGATGCGCAAAGATGAAGTCCTTACCACCCGTCTCACCCACAATTTTGGGATAGGTGTTGTAAATGTCGATATTCTGACCGATCAGCTTCCAGAAGCTCTTGAAGGTGCCCGTGCTGCCCGTGAAGTGGATGCCGGCCAAGTGCGGTGACTTGAAGGCCACCTCGCTGATGACGGAACCGCTACCCGGCAAGAAGTTGATGACACCGTCAGGCAGACCAGCCTCCTGCAGGAGGACCATCAGGTAGTAGTTGGACAAGATAGCCGTAGTGGATGGTTTCCAGATGGTGACATTACCCATCAAGGCAGGAGCCACATTCAAGTTCAGAGCGATAGAGGTGAAGTTGAACGGGGTGATGGCATACACAAAGCCCTCCATGCCACGATACTCGTTGCGGTTGAGGGTGGCGTGGTCGGAGATGGGCTGCTGGCCATACAATTGGGAAGCAAAGTAGGTGTTGAAACGCAGGAAGTCGATAGCCTCGCACGGGCAGTCGATCTCAGCCTGCATCGGGCTCTTGCCCTGACCCAACATACAAGCGGCGTTGAGCACATAACGATATTTGGTAGCCAGCAACTCAGCAGCCTTCATCATGATGGAAGCACGCTGAATCCAAGGCATCTCTTCCCAGTCTTTCTTGGCAGCCATGGCAGCATCAATAGCCATCTGCACCTCTTTCTTGCCTACTTTATGATATTTGGCCAAAACGTGACCGTGCTCGGTCGGCATCACTACCTGACCCAGGTCGCCCGTCCGAACCTCTTTGCCACCGATGATCAAGGGGATCTCTATCTCCTGATTGTACTGTCTCTCCAATTCAGCTTCCAAAAGCTTTCTCTCCGGTGTGCCAGGGGCATAAGAGTAAACGGGTTCGTTTTTCGGTTCTCTGAATACAAAATTTGCGTTGTTCATTTCAAATGTGTTTTTAATAAATAATTATGTGTGGGCTAAAAGCGGGCGCAAAGGTACAAAAAAAAGATGAAGATTGAAAGGTTTTTTTGCTTTTATCCCATAAATTATTCCATTGGAGAATTTATAGATCTTCCCATCCACAGCCAGTGGTAATTTTTTTATTTTTGCGCCCTCAAAAATAGAAACCCTGGAATGGTCAAGATATACTCCAAATACAGAAATTTCATCCTCTATGGATTCATCGGCGGAGTATGCACCTTGGTGGACATCGGGGTCTATTTCCTGCTCGGGCATACATCCCTGCATTATCTGGCTGCCAATGTCATCAGCTATAATATCGGCATCATTTTCAGCTTTTTCCTTAACAGGCATTATAATTTCAAGGTGAAAGACAAAGCGGTCAGCCGCTTTTGCTCTTTTTATCTGATCAGCCTGATCGGAATGGCCCTGTGTGAGGGTATGCTATGGCTGCTTGTGGATGGCTTTGGCTTGAACAGTCTGTTGGCCAAGGTGCTGGCCACATTCTTTGTGGGATTGGTGCAGTTTCTCTGTGTGAAACGGATTACCTTCAAGAAATCTGCCGCAAACAAGCTATAAAATGGTCCACGTCCTCTTGGGTGGTATCCCAGGAGGTCACCAGCCGGATCTCGCCTGTACTTTCATTCCAAACATAGAAGAAGGTGTGCTGCAATAGCTTTTCGATTTTGTCTGCCGAAAGACGGAACAACAAGATATTGGCTTCTGTTTTTTGGGTGAAGTCGCGATAGCCCGCCTCTTCGATGCGGGAGCGGAGCAGTTGCGCCATGTGGTTGGCGTTTTCGGCATTATTTCTCCAAATGTCTTGTTGAAGATAAGGCATGAACTGGCAGGCGGCATAGCGCATCTTGGAATAGAGCTGGGCACTCTGTTTGCGCAGATATTTGAGGTTCTCGGCCAACTCAGGACGAAAGGCAATGACCATCTCTCCCAGCATCAGTCCGTTCTTCGTGGCCCCAAAGCTCATGATGTCCACCCCGCAATCCACCGTCAGCTCTTTAAAACTCTTCTTCAGTGTAACGGCGGCATTGGCAATACGAGCGCCATCCAGATGCAGATACATGCCGTAGCCATGTATGAAGTCGGCTATGGCCTTAATCTCCTCTGGGGTATACACCGTACCCAATTCCGTGCATTCGGAGATATAGACCACTTTGGGCTGCGAGTGATGCTCAAAACCAAAGTTGATCAGCAGCGGGGCTATCCGTTCCGGGGTCAGCTTCCCGTCCGGGGTCGGGATCGTGCGCAGGGCAGCGTGCGTCATGAACTCCGGCGCTCCACACTCATCCACGGCGATATGGGCTGTCTCCGCACATATGATGGAATGAAAAGGCTGCAGACAGGCTCGCAGGGAGACCACATTGGCACCCGTCCCATTGAAGACCAGGTAAGGCTCCGCCTGCTCCCCAAAATGAGACTTGACCAAAACCTTCATCTGCTGGGTGTAGTCATCATCCCCATATGCGATCTGATGTTGGCTGTTGGCCGCCAACAGGGCCTTCATGATGTCCGGATGCACACCGGAATGGTTGTCACTGCCAAAACTTCTCATAGCTCCGTATTGTTAACGTGATTAATTGTCGTTTAACCTGATAAAAATAAACAACATGGTGGTAAATGCCCACAACGACGATCCTCCATAGCTCAAGAACGGCAAAGGGATACCAATGATGGGCAACAGACCGATCGTCATGCCGATATTGATGAAAAAGTGCATGATGATAATGCCTGCTATCCCATAGCCATAATATCGGACAAAGGGCACCCGCTGGTTTTCCGAAAGCCGCAGAATCCGGATAATCAACGACAGGAAGAGGGCAAACACCACCAGCGTTCCCATAAAGCCCCACTCTTCCCCGATAGCACAGAAGATAAAGTCGGTGCTCTGCTCAGGCACAAACTTCAACTTGGTCTGGGTCCCTTTCAGGTAACCCTTTCCAAAAAAGCCACCGGATCCAATGGCAATCTTGGACTGGTTCAGGTTGAAGTCGGCACCCTTGGGGTCAGAGGTTTTGCCCATAATGGAAGCAATACGTTCCTTCTGGTGCGCTTCGAAGGCATTCTCATAGATCATATTCACCGAGAAGACAAAAAGGACACTGATGACATAGATGATAATGTCACGCTGCATTTTTTTCTTCACGGTGCGGTCTTTCAAAAGCACGACGATAAAGACGATGGTCAGCACAGCGATGGCGTAGGTCTCATTGAATTTGAGGGTGAACACCGACAGAAAGGCGGCAATCAGTGCCAACAGGAGGAGTTCCCCGCTCAAGCCCTCCCGATAGAAGAGGAGGATGAAGGAGAAGAACACCAAGGCGGATCCGGCATCATGCTGAAGCATCACCAAGACAATCGGAATCAGGATGAAGGCCGTGGAAATCAGCCAGCCATATCGTTTTTCAACTGCGGTCTTACCCTCATTGAAGAACTTCGCCAAAGTCAGGGCGGTGGCCACCTTCATGAACTCCACAGGCTGGATGCTGAACTCCCCTATCTTAATCCACGCTTTGGCTCCCGATATCTCTGTTCCTATAAACAAGACCAAGATCATCAGCACCAAGCAGAATAGGTAGAAATGGTAAGCGTAGTGCTGTATTATATTTTTGTCTATCAACAAGATGGCTATACATAGCAGAATGGAGGTCCCGATCCATATCAGCTGTTTGCCATAAGGACGGGAGAAATCGAAGATGGCATTAGTGCCATCGGGAACATAGCAGGTGGAGTATATGGTGATCCATCCTATCAGCACCAGCGCGATGTAATAGATGATAAGGCGGACGTCATAGCCTTTGGAATAGGTTTTATAACTATCTATGGATTTCATCGGAAGCTGAGTTCTTTCATACGTTTTTCAAGGTCGGTTCTTTCAACTTTTCTGTTGAGGTAAAATTCGGCCAGGAGGCTGGCGATGGGACAGGCCACGGAGGCCCCGAAACCGCCGTTTTCCACCAGGCAGAAGATTACAATCTTGGGATCATTGGCCGGGGCGATGAGGGCGAATACGGAGTGGTCGGCGCCATGAGGGTTCTGGGCGGTGCCCGTCTTGCCGGCCACCTCAATGCCCGGTATCTGAGCCCCGCGACCCGTACCGGCCGTCACCACCATCTTCATACCCTGCAAAACGGTGACAAAATGCTGGGGATCAATCTTGGAATAGATCTTGTTGCTGTACTGGGTGTTGAGGCTGTCGCGATGACCGATGGCGCGCACAATATGAGGACGGATATAATATCCCTGATTGGCGATCACAGCCAACATGTTCGCCATCTGGAGAGGGGTCACAGCCGCCTCGCCTTGGCCGATACCCATGGAGACCACCGTATTGCCATTCCAGGAGTTGTTGTATTTCTTGTCAAAATAGGCGGCCGTGGGGATACTACCCTGCAACTCGTAGGGCAAGTCCGTCTCATACTTCTGGGCAAAACCCATGGAATGCATATAATCGAGCCATGCGGTATAGGCCTCGTCAATGTTCTTGTATTTTTTCCGATTGGATAAGATATTGTAATAGGCGCGGCAGAAATAGGAATTACAGGAGCGCTGGATGGCCGAATAGATGTTCAACCCACCACAATTGTGGCAATGCACCACATGATTGCCTATATGATAACCTCCACCAGAACAGCTATAGACAGAGGTAGGGGTTACAATGTGCTCCTGCAGGGCAATCAGTCCGTTGGCTAACTTGAACGTGGACCCGGGAGGATAACTCGCTTGCAAAGCCCGGTTGAAAAGAGGCTTTTTGGGATCCTCCTGCAACATCACATAGTTCTTGGGACGCGCCGTACCTACCAGCAAGTTGGGATCGTAACTCGGACTGGAGATAATACAGAGAATCTCTCCCGTCTTAGGCTCGATGGCGACCACACTACCCCGCTTGTTCTGCATCAGCTCTTCGCCATAACGCTGCAGTTCCATATCCAACGTGCACCAGATGGAGGTTCCCTGGATCGCCTGCACATCCTCGGCCCCGTTGTCATAACTGCCCATTTCGCGATTGTGCACATCCACCAGCACCACACTTTGTCCCTTCTGGCCCCGCAAGACACTCTCGTAGGCTTTTTCTATACCACTCTTCCCAATATAGTCGCCCATCTTGTAATAGGAATCCTTCTCCATGTCTGCCTCATTCACCTCACTCACATAGCCCAAGATGTGAGCGGCAATGGGATAGGGATATTTCCGAAGCGTACGGTTCTGCACATAAAAGCCGGGGAAAGCGTACATCTTCTCCTGTATGAACCCGTAATCCTCCTTGGAGATCTGTTGTTCAAAAAGAGAAGGCAAAATCTTGGAATATTTGGTGGCTTTCTCTATCTTTTTGATAACCTGTTCTTTAGTCAAATCAAGCACCTTGCATAGAGAGACCGTGTCAAAGGTGCGCAACTCGGCAGGCACCACCATCAGGTCATAGGCGGCCTCATTATACACCAACAAGGAGTCGTTACGGTCATACACCAGTCCTCGGGCCGGGTGGATCGTCTTGTAGCGCAAGGCATTCTGGTTGGCTTTGGTTTTGTAGCCTTTGTTCAGGATCTGGATATTGAACAACACAGCGATATAGACCAGGGCCAGGATGCCCAGGACCGCTATGATAATGTAATACCGATTCCGTCCAAAACCACTCTCCATCTATTTCGATCTCTGCTCCAAATCAGCGATAATCTTTCGCAAAGTCGCCTTTTGTTCGTTATTCACCTTCACCTTGTCGAGTTCTTGGAAACTCTTGTCCAGATAGGCATGGATAGCCTGGCGGGTCTTTTCAGCGATATGAAGACGCTCATAATAGGCCTTGACTTGGCGGAACTTATCCTCAAAATCCAGGTCTGAGGATTCGTAGCATTGCTTCAGCTTCGGTTTCTCCTCGGCGTCGGCTTCCTGTATGGCCATCAGATAGAGGTAGGTCTTCTTGTTGTCGCGGATGTCGCCACCTAGGGACTTGCCGAAGACGGAGCTGTCGGCGTACACATCCAGCAAGTCATCGGCCAGCTGGAAGGCTATGCCCAGGTTGATGCCAACTTGATACAGGGCCTCCTGACTCTCTTGGTCAGCACCGGCGAGAATAGCACCCGACTTCATACAGCCGGCAAACATGACGGCTGTTTTCAGGCGGATCATGTTGATGTATTCCTCCAGGGATACCTCCTCCTGTGTCTCAAAGTCCATGTCATACTGTTGCCCTTCGCAGATTTCGAGGGTGCTGGTGGCAAAGACATTGGCAATTTGGAGGATGGTCTTTTCGTTCACGCTCAGTTTGAGGAGTTGTTGGAAGGCCATGATAGCCAATGCGTCACCGGAGAGGATAGCGCTGTTGGTGTTCCACTTCTGATAGACGGTGGGCAGCCCGCGACGGATGGGGGCCTTGTCCATAATATCGTCATGTATCAGGGTGAAGTTGTGCAGCATCTCAAAGGCAGCCGCCACATATTGGGCTTGTGACACATCGCCGCCAAACATCTCCACCACATGATAGACCATCTGGGGACGCAGCCGCTTCCCGGCCTGCTGCATCGTATAGGCGATGGGGGCATACAGGGTCTCCGGCTTCCGGCCGTCAAATAGTGTGCTGAAATAGGTTTCAAGTTCTTGCATAGTGGTTAGGGTTGTTAGTGAAGCATTGCCGGGGGAGGCGGTTAGAAAAACCGCTGCATGTCGGCCTTCAGAATCTGCATGGCGCGGGGGATAATGGGCTTTTGGGCCGACACCGTCAAGATAGCCTCGGCATAGGTCATCCCCTCAAAGCTGTCCATCTGCTCCGCCACAGAGGTGATGATCGTGATAACATCGTCCATCGCATCTGTGATGCCTTTCCAGGTCTCATTGGAGATGTATATCTGTTGGGAGATATTATGCTCATATTCGGAGCGAATCGCTGTCATCAGGAGGTTCTGCTCTTCCGCCACCGTCAGTCCGGGGGCATGAATGCGCAGCACGAGTTGGTTGGGGTCGATGCGTTCCAAAAAGAGGGCCATGCGTTCGTACGCCTGCAGGCGCAAAGGCATCACGATGGTTCGTGACGCCTTTGTGGCCTCTAGGGCTTGCTCATTCATGCTCTTGGTGATCCACTGCTTCGAGATAGCCACAGCGCCCAACATGAGCAGGAAAAAGCATATAACAATTACTAATTCGGTAGTCATCGTAATCGGGTTTTATTATCCGCAATAGAAATAATCAAAGACCATCTTCTCCATCAGCTCGGGTTTCTTCTCGATCTCCTTACGGATATTCTTGTCATTGAAGGATTTGAGCCTCTTGACGATATCGTCAATCATTTCGCGGTTGAAGACACCGTGTTTTTCGAAGATGTCGCGGTGGCGGCTCAGCTCATCGGCAGACTCCCAGCAGGAGGTGGGCAGTTGTGCAAGGCTGTTCAGCAGTTCGGCGTTCTCAGCCTTGTGGATGTTGACGTCCACGTATGTCTTCTTGGCAAAGTCGAGGGCACCTTCCATTTCAAAACCATGGCGGGCGGCGCACACCAGACCGGCAATGAGCAGATAGATGTCGGCGGAACCGTCCGGACAACGGAATTCCACGGTCTGCTTTTGGGAACGGTCTTCCTTGACGGCTTTCTCCAGCGGGTTGAGATCGGCCACCACGTCATTCTTGTGCGTCCAGCCCAGCGGCACGCGCACGAGGACAGAACGGTTACGGTCGCCCCAGCAGATGGAGGTGGGAGCCTCCTGATGCGGCACCAGACGGAAGTAGGAGGTCGGGTTGGTATTGCCGAAAGCTGTCAAGGAACCGGCACACGTCATATAGCCAGCGATGGCCGTATGGGCGATGGAGTTCAACTTGCCCTTGGTAACGTATTGGTTCTTGCCATTGGCATCCACAATGCGGGTGTGGATGTGCAAGCCGCTACCAGCCTTGCCAGCCGTGATCTTCGGGGCGAAGGTCACATCCAGACCATACTGGTATGCCAGATTGCGGATGATCCACTTGGCGATGACCAGTTGGTTGGCAGCCTCCACGGCATCCGTCACCAAGAACTCAATCTCATTCTGCTCGTAGATCTTGCCATCCATGGTGAAGTTTCCTACCTCGGAGTGGCCGTATTTGATCATGCAGCCAGCCTTGGCAATGTTGTACATGCACTCTGCACGGAAAGACTCAAATTTGGTGAAGGGGGCGGACTCGTGGTAACCTTTCTGGTCGGGGATGGTGTACAACTCTTCGGCATCGCCGATGACATAGTACTCCAGCTCTCCCATAGCCTGGAAGTAGAAGCCCGTCACGTCGGTAAACGACTTGCAAGCCTTGCGCAGGATGTATTCCGGAGAATTCTCCAGCGGCTTGCCGTCTTTGTTATAGTAGGAACAGAGCAGGGACAGGGTAGGAATCTCCGCAAAGGGGTTGATAAAGGCGGTAGAGAAACGCGGAATCACATAAAGGTCGCTTGAACCAGCCTGGATGAAGGAGGGGAACACGTTGGAGCCGTCCACACGCTCGCCGTTGGACAGGATTTGCTCCAGATACTCCTTGTCGTTGAGGATGAATCCGAGCGTTTTGATACGTCCATCTTCAGCCACATAATGGAAGTTGATCATCTTGATCTCCATCTCCTCCACAGCGTGGATGATGTCGGCTTTGGTAAATTCTTTCGGTGCTTTTTTCAGCAGCTGAACCAGAGGGTTCATGTTCATTGTGAGGTTGTCTTTCATATATTTGGGATTTTAATAATTTGCCTTTTTAGCGGGTGCAAAGATAATGATTTTTCCAATGAGAATCGGAAAAACAGAAAATAAAAAGGCTGCCCTGAAAAGAGCAGCCTTTGAATCGAAAATGTCGCTGTCCGATTACTTGGTCAGATGCAGTTTGTAGTTGCAAGTGCCGTATTCGGTAGCCAGGCGAACCAGGTAGGTGCCAGTAGCCACGTTCATGGAAATCACCTCTCTGGAGCTGGTCATGTTGCCGCTGTAGAGCAATTTGCCATAAACATCGTAAATCTGGACATTGTCAATGCGGATACCGTTTTCGTTGACGATATAGACATTGTTGGTTTCGCTATAGACACTGATCATGCTTTGGATATGATCCTCGATACCATCAGGATTGACGATAGCATCCAAAGTTCTGAAGGTACAACCGTTGGTCCAGTTGCTCGGGTTGTTGGCCACGCAGTTGGCGCGAACCATCCAGATGTAGGTGGTACCCGGGGTCAGACCGGTGAGGTTGTAGGTGGTTTGTGTCGTATTGGTCGTCGTGAAGGTGTTGTCCGTGATAGCCTTGTATTGGATATCGTAGGAGACAGCACCAGCATGATACCAGTAGAGCGTAGCGGAAGTGGTGTCAACGAAGATCGTCTGCATGTTGGTCGGCAATTCGCACTCCTGCAACTTGAAGGTCACGTTGATGGTGTGGTTAGCCACCACATTGACGAAGGTGTAGGAGCTGATAGCGCCCATGTTCATACCATCGACAGTCACAGCAGCCACCTCATAGCCGTTGGCCGGGTTGAAGGTGTAAGACTTGTTCTGGCCGAAGTTGACAGTAGCAACGCCACTCGGGGAGATGGTACCGTTAGCACCGGCAGAAGCCGTGATGGTATAAGTCTTGGCCGTCATCGTGGCCGTCAGGGTAGCATTGGCCGTCACAGCAGGCAAGGTGAGGGTGTAAACACCGTTCACTTGCGGGGTGTTGTTGATGACATTGGTGCCGTTGAGCGTGATAGCGGTCACATTGTATCCGGTGTTCGGCGTGATCACGAAAGAAGGAGTAGCACCATATTGAACGGTGGTGGTACCCGGCGTGATGTTACCATTGTTCGGTTGAGTAACTGTAATCGTGTACTCATTGATGCCGAAGACAGCGTAGATGGTGTGGTTAGCCGTCACACCCGTGAAGGTGTAGGTATTCACAGCACCCACAGAGACACCGTCCACATAGACATCTGCGATATGATAACCGGCAGAAGCCGTGATCGTGTAGGTCTGGTTGCCGTTGTAAACCATATTGGTGACACCGTTCGGCGTGATCGTACCACCATTGCCGGCATTGGCCGTAATCGTGTATTGATACTGTGCGAAGGTGGCAGCAATCGTATGGTTAGCAGAAACCGGAGCGAAAGTGTAAGTGTTGACAGCGCCTACAGACACGTTGTCCACGGTCACATCAGCAATACCATAACCTGCTTCCGGAGTGATGGTGAAGGTCGGAGTTGCGTCAACACCAACAACCGTAGTACCCGGCGTGATCGTACCATGCTCACCAGCATTCACCGTAATCGTGTACTCGTATTGTGCGAAGACAACACTGATGGTGTGGTTAGCGCTGATGTGCGGGAAGGTGTAAGACATAGCCGTCAAAGCGTTGGCTTGCGTATAGTCAACCGCCACACCGTCCACGGTCACAGAGTCGATATAGTAACCCTGGGCAGCTTCAATGTAGTAGTTGGCATCGGTATTGTAAACAAAGTTGGAGACACCGGCAGGAGTGATGGTACCACCATTGCCGGCAGTAGCTTCAACTGTGTAGTTGTTCGGATCGAAGTAAACCACATAGTCATAGTTGCTCAAGATGTTGGTCAAGGTCTCGGTGTAAGTGTTGAACGGATCGGTGATGGTCAGTTCTTCATTGTTACGCAAGATGCTGGCAATATGAGCATTTGCACCAGGGGTGGCACTGAATGTGTAGGTGTTGGCAGGGTTATAAACGAAGATCGCACCATCAGAAACCGTACCATTGCCATAAGCTGTTGTCGTGACAACATAGGTGTTCGGGGCAAAGGTGATGATGAAGGTGTAGTCTTGGGAAATATTCGTGATCACCCAGTCGGTGATAGGACCGTAGTCAATACCGTTGATGTTCACATTCTCCACATGATAACCGGCATCCGGAACGAAGGTGATGTAGGTGTTCTCACCATTGGCATATTCTTCCGTGAAGGAAACAGGAGCCGTGTAGAAATTACCATTCACATAGCCTTGACCGCCATTCACGACATAGGTGAAGAGGTTGGCGCGGGTGAAGTTGGCAATCAAAACATCGTTGTTGGCTACAGTGTGCGTATAAACCACACCGGAAGCCGTATTGTTGTAAGTTGCAACCACTTGCCCGTTCACAGTAATGTTGTTCAGGTAGTAGTGCTCGTCAGGATTCATCACGAAGGTCACGTCTTCACCTTCGCCAGCCACAATATTGCCGCTCGGGGTGATGGTGCCATGACCGCTTGACAATGCTGTCATAGTGACCATCGGGGTCACCGTCAAGGCCTTGACTGACATTCCCAGACCGCCAGTTGGGCTGTTGGCAAGGAAGCCGAAGTTATAGTTGCCGTCAGCAGGAATGGTAACAATATGGGTAGCCGTGATATAGGAATCATTATGAATATTCGGATATTGTGCGAGCAGATTGGTCATATCAGCCACATGATTGCCTTGGCCATAGTAAACGGCAAAGCTCTCAGGAATAGCAGCATTGTTCACCTTGTAATCGTAGGTGACTTTATAAATGCCCGCAGGGAGATCGTAACAAGGCGTGACCAACCAATTGTTGACACCCTCGTTATTGTCATTGTGCGGGGCATTCATCACTGTACCGCTGATGGTCCAAGCCAGACCATTGTTTGCAATATCGTAAGCTATCCATCCATTGGACCCGATAGAGGAACCGCTGACAGGAAGAACATCATAAGGAGCTGTCATAGGAGCAACCTCGTCAATACCCGTAATGGTATACGTGTTGTTGTCCCACAAAGTGGAAGGCTCGCCATCAGCATAAAGGATGACTTCAACATCATTGGTCGTCTGGTCGAAGACCACAGGTGTAGTGAAGGTGACTGCACCTACCTCACCAGGAAGTATAGGCAACGTAGTGAAGGTCTCCGTCACAGGAGCACCACCATTGACACTGAAGCTACCCACCATAGAGGTGATAACATCCAAGCCATTGTTGCTATAATTAACCGTAATATGCTGACCGCTCAGATCACAAGCGTCAGACAGGCCACCAGCCCATACAACTTCAGTGTTGATGTTCTCAGGGATCTGGCACTCAACGTGGAATTCAAAGCCGGAGTAGCATACGGAACCGTCAGACTGAAGTCCGATAGAGGCCGGGCCATTCACTACGATATCCAGCGTACCATCACCTGTCAAGGATTGCAATACCGCGTTGTTGGCATCATAGATGTAGATGTAGTCGTAGTTGCTCTCCATGTTATAAGAGCCATAGATATGCAGATTGGCGCCCGCAACTTCCGGAGTGATCGTTATAAGATCGTCAGAATAGGTTTCATAATTGCCATTGGCACCACCATTATCGTAGATGATGGCATTACAGGTAGTGACAGAGGAAACGTCACCCATCACATAGGTGTCAGGTTGTTCTGGCTGATCGCCGCCGTCAACACACTCCACTTGGAATGCGAAACCGGAGTAGCATAGCGAATAATCGGATTCAAGCATGATTCTGGCAGCCCCAGAAATAGTCACATCCAAAGTGCCTTCACCTGTGAGTGAAGATACGATAGTATTATTGGCATCATAGATATAGATGTAGTCATAGTCGTCTTCCATGTCATAGGAACCCGTGATATGCAGACTTGCACCAGGAGTAGCAGGCGTGATGTCCAAAACATCGTAGGAACTGGTCTGATAATCACCGGTAGCACCACCATTGTCGTAGATGGTTGCGTTACAAGTGGTGATGGAAGTGGTTTGGCCCATAATGACGACATCAGGCTCGACAGGGGAAACACCACCTATCAAGGATACATTGAAGTT
Source organism: Bacteroidales bacterium (assembly GCA_017544105.1). Lineage (GTDB taxonomy): Bacteria > Bacteroidota > Bacteroidia > Bacteroidales > WCHB1-69 > F23-D06. Next base: position 2,213 of record JAFYEU010000112.1, on the reverse strand, counting down.
GTCAAGGTTCCAGGAGTTACCAGAGGTGGCACCCGTGATGCGGACGGCGATACGAGTACCGGCCTGCGGGGTGACAGCGCTGAAGCTGATAGGAGCCACATGGTTAGCATGGGCTGCATCCGTGCCAGTACGGTTGAAAGCTGTCGGAGGAACCGTGGTGACAGGCACGAAGGTCGTGAGATCCGTCACATCGGTGATGACACCCACCTCCATGGTCCCGGCATCAGATGCGCTGGAAGAAGAAGCCGTGGTGTTGGCCCAGAAGTCGAACTGCAACGTGTTGATGTCATTGGCAAACAAAGGCAATACCACCATCTGATTGGAACCCTTCATCTCCAAAGAGTTGGCTCCGGAATAGGTAGCAGCAGAGTATCCGGTATATACGGCCGGGAAGGTTCCGTTGCTTTGAGTAGAGGTGATCGGAGTATCCCAACACATATCCAAAGGAACAGCCACGCCACTGCCAGTATAGTTGACATCGAAGGTCTCCAACCATGGATCGTCAGCGGTAACTACAATCGGAGCACATCCGGTAGTCATATTGGCGAAAGCGGGAGTGCCTACATTACCATTGGCGCAGAGTGGATAAACAGCCACTTCATACATGGTAGCCAAATCAAGGCCGGAGATGTTAATTGTGGTAGCAGCGGTGGACACTTGGGTGCCTGTTCCTGCCGCAAAACCAGAAACGCCATATTCCACAACATAGGAGTCAGCGCCAGTAGCCGTCCAGTTCACAGTAGCTGTGGAGCCGGAGACGGTGGCTGTCACCGTATTAACCGTAGCGTCACACAAGACAGGGTCAACACATTGTGCCATGCTGAATTTAACATTCGGAACATAGCTGCCTCTGCTACCCGTTAAGGAGACATTGTTGATATCAGCATAGGATGCATTGCTGTCATTCTGACGATAGAGACAACGGTTGGTTTGGCTGGTATAAACATATTTCAAAGCACTGGAATAGGAGCTGCTTGACTTGGTGACCACCACTACCAGATTGTCATTGCCATTATATTGGAAAGGAGTGTCGAAGACAAAATTCTCCCATCCGGTAGAAGCACCGATGACCTCGTTCGTAGAAGAGTAAACCAGTTGAAGATCACTTACCGGTGTCCAGTCAGTTGTGGAATTGAAGGAGGTACGGGAAGTGTGTCCCATGTAGATATTAATGGAGCTTGTTGTAAAAGAAGCGGAAGTACCTACATTGTAAGAAATACCCGTGATGGCACCTGCCTGACCAATCTGGCTGGCATGATAAATGACCTCGTTTCTGGAATTTTTGTAGAAGTTGTTGAAAGGAGCATAATAAGCGGTGCTGGTTCCCGTTCCGATGGTTATGTCAGAGCCGCCAGGACCATAGTTGATACAAGGCACATTGGCAGAACCATAGGCGTAGTCGCTTTGGGAAGTTCCTCCGTTGCAAACGGCGCTAACACGGAAAAGATGGGTGGCACCCGTCTGCAGGCCGGAGATGGTCGTGGTCGGGGTTCCTGTAACTGTAATAGGAGCTGACCAGATAGGAGAAATGTCTGTCTTATAAGAAACAGTCCAAGTGTTCTGCTCGGGATCAACATCCCAAGTGAGGGTGACATTATTATTGGCATCAACAACTGCCTCCACGTTGGAAGGATCTTGGCATCCGGCTTCAGGAGTGGTGAAGTAATAAGGATCAGACCATGCACTGGTATCACCCTCACCGCAGATGCTTCTCACATAGACTGTGTAGTCGGACAAACCTTGCAGACCGAGCAAAAGACCTTCAGTCGTGGTGAATGTGTACGTGTTGGTAGTGTTCCCGTCCACATTGCACATCACTTGATAGCTTTGCGGTGTACCCACGACACCATTGGTCCACGTGAGGAGCTTGGTGGTAAGGTTGTAATCCGTGATGCTCGGAGCCGAACATGTAGGAGCATAATCCACCGTCAAATTGTCCAAGTAAATGTAGTTATAATAGGGAGAGGCCGTCGGCTTGACACCCTTAAGAGCGATATAATGTCCGTTGCCAGTATATTCGTTTAAATATATACTATAATTATTGTAGCTGGTTGAATTGCTGGTAACGGTTTCCAAAGAGACAAACGTGCTGGGATCGGTAGGATCTGACATTACACCTACTTGCAGTTCACAACGATAAGATGAACTAGTAGAATATGCACGCATATCGAAGTTCAGCATCAAGCTGTTAACGGCTACATCCGTATAAGGCA
>JAFYEU010000111.1 GCA_017544105.1 Bacteroidales bacterium | reverse complement strand
TGGTGGCGGCGGCGATGTGCGGTGGCAACACCGTGGTGATCAAATCCAGCAGCAAGTCGGCAGCCTGCACCGAAGTGCTCAAACGCTTCTTCGCGGAGGTCTTCCCGCCCGAGTACGTCACCCTCATCGACGGCGGCCACGACGTGGCGGATATGTGCCTGGCGCAGCGCTTCGACAAGATCTTCTACACTGGCTCGCCCGCTGTGGGCAAGCATGTGATGGCCGAGGCCTCCAAGAACCTTACGCCCGTGGCGTTGGAGCTGGGTGGCGAGACTGGCAACTGGTGCGTGGTGCGCCAAGATGCCGACCTCAAGGACGCGGCCCGCAAAATCGCCTTCTTCAAGCTCTGCAACGCCGGACAGATCTGCATCAACATCAACCAGATAGCCGTGGCCGAGGAGGTTGCGGAGCCCTTCCTGGAGGAACTCAAGAAGGCCTTCACGGCGCAGATCGGCGAGCATCCGGTGATCAATCCCGAATATCCGAAGCTCATCACAACAGCTGCTTACGACAAGTGCGCGGCGCTGGCGGATGAGTACCGCGACCGCATCATCTACGGCGGTGAGGGCGATCGTGAGACGCAGCATTATGCGCCCACCATTGTCTACCCCGTTGACAAGGACGAACATATCGTGCGGCACGAACTCTTCTGCCCGCTGCTTCCTGTGGTGCCCTTCAAGGATGCTGAAGTGGATGTTCTTATGGAGACCATTGCCGACCGCGAGCATCCGTTGGCCATGTATCTGTTCACCAAAGATATGCGGTGGGCGAATCGCGTGATGCAGACGCAGCAGTTCGGCGGCGGATGCATCAATGAGGTATGCATCCACATGATGGTGAAGGGCGTGCCGTTCAATGGCGTGGGCCACTCCGGCATGGGCGCCTACCATGGTGAGTGGGGCTTCCGCGAGTTCACGCACCCGCAGACGGTTCTCAAGGGCCGCACAGTCTTCAATCTTCCCCTGCGTGAGCACCCCTATACGGGCAAGGCAGGCGAACTGAAAATGAAACTGCTGAGGTGGTTTGAACGGTAATGTAGGGATGTTGTCAGTTGTCAGTTTGAAGACTGGAGCAAACCACGTCCTCGCAGTTTGAGAGTTATGTAATTGTGAAGCTATTAAATTATGAAGGCGGGTGGATAGTAGTCAAAAGTTACAGTTCAATGTCAAAGTTGGCAATTTTGTGGAGACAAATAAAATCGTGGGGCGGGGTCGCACATGTCCGAGAATTGCGTATCTTTGCCGCCGTGAAATTTGACAATTTGTTATTGCGCTTATTTGTCTGTTGAAAAGAATATGAACGATTTGTTGAAAAATAATATTCCTGCTGTTAAAACTTTGTGTGGTATCTACAAGGTTAGGGATCTGTATGTCTTTGGTAGTATTCTTTCCGACAAATTCTCGGACAATAGCGATATAGACTTTCTGGTTTCCTTTTCGGATGATTTGCCGTTGAGGGATTATGCTGACAATTACTTTGATTTTAAGGAAGAGTTGTCAAAACTTTTTGGCAGAGAAATTGATTTGGTGACGGATAGTTCTTTGTCAAACCCTTATTTCATCAATGAAGTTGAACGTACGAAAATGTATATTTATGGATGATATTTCTAAGAAATATTTGTTTGATATACAAAAGGCTATTAATAGTGTTGAAGGCTAATCCAGATGTGGTGATTTCAAATGCAAGAAGGATTGTTGATACCAGAAACTATGTAATTCATGGATATGATAAAGTATCTAATGAGATTATTTGGTCTATAGTGGTAAAGCATTTGCCATTATTGAAAATTGAAGTTGAAGATTTATTAAATAAGCAATAAGGATTTTAAAACCAACATTAGCAGAATGTTTGAAAGTTTATCAGAAAGATTAGAACGCTCGTTTAAGATATTGAAAGGACAGGGCCGCATTACCGAAATCAATGTGGCCGAGACTATGAAGGAGGTGCGCAAGGCCCTTCTGGATGCCGATGTCAGCTACAAGATTGCCAAGGAGTTTACCGATGAGGTGAAGCAGAAAGCGTTGGGTATGAATGTGCTGAATGCCGTTTCTCCCAGCCAATTGATGGTGAAGATCACCTACGATGAACTCATCAACCTTATGGGTCGGGAGGCTATCGACATCAACCTGAACGGCAATCCGGCCATCATCCTGATGTCGGGTCTGCAAGGCTCCGGTAAGACGACCCACGCCGCCAAGCTGGCCAACCTGCTGAAGAACAAACGCCATAAAAAGCCGATGCTGGTGGCTTGCGACGTCTATCGTCCGGCCGCCATCGACCAGCTGAAGGTGCTGGGTGAGCAGATCGGCGTTTTTGTGTATGCCGAAGAGGATAACAAGAAGCCTGTGGAGATAGCCAAGAACGGTGTGAAATACGCCAAAGAGTATGGCTACGACGTGGTTTTGATCGATACCGCCGGCCGTTTGGCCATTGATGAGGAGATGATGACCGAGATTGGCAACATCAAAGATGCTGTCAACCCGCACGAGATCCTCTTTGTCGTGGATGCCATGACCGGCCAGGATGCTGTCAACACAGCTAAGGCTTTCAACGACAAGCTGAACTTCGATGGCGTCATCCTGACCAAGATGGATGGTGACACCCGCGGTGGTGCTGCGCTGACCATCCGTTCTGTGGTGCAGAAGCCTATCAAGTTCATCGGTACGGGCGAAAAGATGGAAGCGTTGGATGTCTTCCATCCTGACCGTCTCGCTGAACGTATCCTCGGCATGGGCGATATCCGCTCCTTCGTGGAGAAAGCCCAAGCCCAGTTCGATGAGGAAGAGGCTGCCAAATTGCAGAAAAAGCTGGCCAAAAACCAGTTCGACTTCAACGACTTCATGGCCCAGATCCAGCAGATCAAGAAGATGGGTAACCTGAAGGACTTGATGACCATGATCCCTGGTATGGGCAAGATGGTCAAGGATATGGATATTGACGATGATGCCTTCAAGAGCATTGAGGTCATCATCCAATCCATGACCCCGCAGGAGCGTGCCAATCCCGACATTATCAACGGGTCTCGCCGCAAACGTATCGCTAAGGGTAGTGGCAGTGACATCCAGGATGTCAATCGTCTCATCAAGCAGTTCGAAGACACTCGCAAGATGATGAAGATGGTGAACAGTGGCAAGGCCAAAAACCTCATGCGCGCCATGAATGCCCCCGGCCGAAGACCGCTTTAGAAGTTAAGAGTTAGAAGTTAATGGCTAATGGCTAATAGCCAACAGCCAAAGTATAAAGATATAATATCGTATGACCAGAATTATTGACGGAAAAGAAATTGCATCCACCATCAAAACGGAGATTGCCACCGAGGTGAAATCCTTGTTGGACCATGGGAGACCGGCTCCACATCTGGCGGTTATCATCGCCGGTGAGGACGGGGCAGCCCTAAGCTATGTGAACAGCATTGAGAAACAGTGCAAAGCTGTGGGCTATATATGCTCTGCCTACAAGTTCCCAGCCAATGTGTCCGAACAGGACTTCCTGGCAACCATCGACTTTCTGAATGCGGACGAAGAGGTGGATGGCTATATCATTCAGATGCCTTTGCCCAAGCAGGTCTCCATGGACAAGGTGGTAGCGCATGTGGATCCGAAGAAGGATATGGATTGTTTCCATCCTGTCAACATGGGCAATCTGCTGCTAGGTAACGACTGTTATGCACCGGCCACGCCCTATGGTGTGATGGAGCTGTTGCGCAGAGGCGGCGTCCAGACAGCTGGCAAGCACTGTGTTATCATCGGGCGCAGCAATATCGTGGGCAAACCATTGGCTATGATGTTGTTGCAGAAGGATGCCAATGCCACCGTCACAGTTTGTCATAGTCGTACCGAGAACCTGCCTCAGGTGTGCCGCCGTGCCGACATCCTGATTGTCGCCATCGGCAAGCCGGAGATGATCACGGCCGAATATGTGAAGGAACATGCCACCGTGATTGACGTGGGCATTCACCGTATTCCTGACGAGAGAGAAGCCAAGGGCTATAAGGTCTGTGGCGATGTCAAGTTTGACGAGGTGGCTCCTCGTTGTGAAGCCATCACGCCTGTGCCGGGTGGAGTGGGTGCCATGACCATGGCTTGTTTGCTGCAGAATACGATGAAGGCGTACAAAGCCAAAGAGACCAACCCTGAACTTTGACTTTGAACTCTTAACTTCTAACTTCTAACTGACAACAATTCCCTTTTCCCTATGAAAAAAAGATACTTGATCAGCGGAGGCGGCACGGGAGGCCATATTTTCCCGGCTTTGGCTATTGCCAACAAAATTAAAAAAGAACAACCTGATGCGGAATTCCTTTTTATCGGAGCGAGCGACAAGATGGAGATGCAGCGGGTACCCGAAGCGGGCTATGAAATCAAGGGACTGACCATCTATGGGATTTCCAGAGAACGCTCGTTCCGTGCTCTGAAACGGAATCTCAAGTTGCCGTTTGTCTTGCTGAAAGCCATGCGGGAAGTGAAGAAGTATATTCGGGAGTTCAAGCCCGACATCGCCATCGGAGTGGGTGGTTTTGCCAGCGGTCCGGCACTGAAGGCAGCCGAGAAGTTGGGAGTCCCCACGATGCTGCAGGAGCAGAACTCCTACCCCGGGGTGACCAATAAGATGCTGGCACCCAAGGCCAAGAAGATTTGTGTGGCATACGACGGGTTGGAGAGATATTTCCCTGCAGAGAAGATTGTGAAGACCGGCAATCCGGTTCGTGCCGAGATACTGCATATTGAACATAAGAATCCGAAAGCCTACCAATATTTCAACTTCGTGCCTGATAAGAAGTTGGTGCTGGTCGTCGGTGGCAGTCTGGGGGCCCGCACGCTCAACGAGACGATGGCCGCTCATCTGGACGACTTCCGCAAGGCTGGCGTTCAGTTGCTATGGCAGACTGGTGAACAGTTCTTCCGCAACATAGACTCCAAGTTGCTGGCCGAGCAGGATGAATACATCCGTATTGTGCCCTTCATCAAGAATATGAATGATGCCTACAGCATTGCCGATGTGATCGTGTCACGTGCCGGCGCTTTGGCCATCTCCGAGCTCTCCATTGTGGGCAAGCCGGTCATCCTGGTCCCGTTCCCATACGCCGCTGAAGACCATCAAACCTTCAACGCCAAGGCTTTGTCTTCCCATGATGCCGCGATCCTGATTCCGGATTCGGAGGCCAAGGAGAAGCTTTTCCCCGAGTTGATGGCCTTGGTGCAAGACGATGACCGCTGCCAGGCGATGTCGAAGAATATCCTGGAATTCGCCAAGCCCGAGGCGATAGAGAGTATTTATCGGGAGATAGAGAGGATTGTCAGCTGTTAGCTATTAGATATTGGCCTTTAGCCGATTGTTTATGGCTGCTGCTTACCACGGAGATCATTTCATTTAATTGTTTCTCGATAGTAATCAACTTGTCATTGAGATTTTTGCATGTCTCCAATGTTATGTAACCAATCTTTAAGGCTATAAGCAATTGTGTTTCCAATTCGAAAGCAGAGCCGATGCTGATGTGCAGAAAATGTTGGAATTCATTGGATGATTTTCTCCCAGCGCCTTCGGCAATGTTAGAAGCGATAGAAACACTTGCCCTTCTCATCTGATCCAATAAGCCATGTGCCTCATGTCTTGAAATTGATACTAGCACTTTATGAATGTCAACAGACAGTTCCACAGAATTCTTCCACACATTATATTTCCTATAATTCCTCATAATAAATAAAGTTTAAATAAACTGCAAAAATATAAATAATTTCAAAAAAATACAATATGTTCATTGTGGCCAAAAGCTAACAGCCAATAGCCAACATTCCCCCTTTTCAATATGTCCTCACCAAACATAGCTCCGCAAATAGAAGAATCCTGGAAGCAAGTTCTCTGGGACCAATTCCAGTCACCCTATTTTTCAGATCTTAAACAATTTCTGTTGGAAGAGAAAAAACATTACTCCGTCTTTCCTCCTGGGAAATTCATTTTCAACGCTTTCAATTCCTGCCCGTTTGACAAAGTCAAGGTGGTCATAATCGGTCAGGATCCCTATCATGATGTGGGACAAGCGCACGGTCTCTGCTTTTCTGTACAGGATGGGATTCCTTTCCCTCGCTCTTTGGTTAACATCTTCAAAGAGTTGTCTGACGATGTGGGATTCAGAATGCCCCATAGTGGGAATTTGCAAAAATGGGCCAATCAGGGAGTATTGTTGTTAAATGCAACGCTGACAGTCCGTGCACATCAAGCCGGCTCACACCAGAATCATGGGTGGGAAACCTTTACCGATTGCGCGATACAGCGTTTGTCGGAGCAACGTGTTGGAGTCGTGTTTCTTTTGTGGGGAAATTATGCCATCAAAAAACGAGAACTGATCGATGAAACAAAACATTATGTGCTAACGGCAGCCCATCCGTCACCCTTGTCTGCATCCAGAGGATTCTTCGGATGCAGACATTTTTCCAAAACGAATGCCCTGTTGATGTCGATGGGAAAGTCTCCCATTGACTGGCAGTTGTAGCCAATAGCCAATAGCTAACGGCCAATAGCTAATGGCTAACGGCTAATGGCTAATGGCTAATGGCTAACAGTCTTAGTGTTTAAAATGCCGTACTCCCGTGAACACCATCGCGATGCCCAGTTCGTTGCAGGCTTTGATGGAGTCTTCGTCGCGTACGGAGCCGCCGGGTTGGATGATGGCGGTGACGCCGTATTCGGCGGCCATCTTGACCACGTCGTCGAAGGGGAAGAAGGCGTCGGAGGCGAGGCAGAGTCCTTGGGTGATGCCTTTCCCTTTGGCCTCTTCCAGGGCGATATGGGCGGCGCCCACGCGGTTCATCTGGCCTGCGCCGATGCCGGCGATCTTGTTGTCGGCCGCCACGGTGATGGCGTTGGAACGGACGTGTTTGCAGATCTTCATCGCCATCAATAAGGTCTTCATCTCCTCATCCGTGGGCGCTTTCTCCGTGACCACCTTGATGTCGTAGTTCTCGGTAGAGTAGCGGTCGAGGGTTTGGGAGAGCATGCCGCCGGCCACGCTGATGAACATCTTGTCGTCGCCGTTCTCTTTGGAGGGGTCGAAGGTCATCAGGCGAATGTTCTTCTTGGTGGAGAGGTGCTCCAGGGCTTCCGGGGTGAAGCTCGGGGCGAGGATGATCTCTAGGAATACGGGCTTCATAGCCTCGGCGGTGGGGAGGTCGATTTCGCGGTTGGAGGCCACGATGCCGCCGAAGATGGAGACGGGATCAGCCTCGTAGGCGCGTTGCCAGGCTTCCAGTGCGTTGGCGCCCAGGCCTACGCCGCAGGGGTTCTTGTGCTTGACAGCCACCACGGCGGGCTCGTCAAACTCGCGCAGGATTTGCAAGGTGGCGTCTGCATCTTGTATGTTATTGTAGGATAATTCTTTGCCGTGCAGCTGCTCGGCCCATGCGATGGAGTAGCCCTGCTTGCGTCCGGCATAGAAGGTGGCCTCTTGGTGGGGGTTCTCACCATAGCGCAGATGCTGCTTGTGGTTGAAGGAGAGCGTGATGCTCTCGGGCTCCTCTTCGCCAACCTGATCGGTCAGGTAGCCCGAGATGCAGGCATCGTAGGCGGCCGTGTGACGGAACACCTTGGCGGCCAGCTTGCGGCGGGTCTCCAGGGAGGTCTCCCCGTTGTCGCGAATCTCTGCCAACACCTTGCCATAGTCATTCGGGTCGCAGACGACCGTCACAAACTGGTGGTTCTTGGCCGCGCTGCGCAGCATGGTGGGACCGCCAATGTCGATGTTCTCGATGGCATCAGCCCAGGTGACATCCGGTTTGGAGATGGTCTCCTTGAAAGGATACAGGTTGACCACAATCATGTCAATGGGTTCTATGTCGTTGTCCTTCATGGCCTTCTGATGGTCTTTGTTGTCGCGAATGGCGAGCAGGCCGCCGTGCACTTTGGGGTGCAAGGTCTTCACACGGCCGTCCATGATTTCTGGAAACCCCGTGACATCGCTGATGCCAATGGTCGGCACTCCTGCAGCATCCAAGGCCTTCTTGGTGCCTCCCGTGGAGATGATCTCAAATCCTGATTCTGCCAATCCCACCGCAAAAGGGATGAGACCGGTCTTGTCGCTTACGCTGATGATGACTCTTTTCATATTCTGATAGGTGTTTTACTTGTAATCCATTCTAAATGCACTCTGCAGGCCTTCCTTGCGTTCATGGATGGCTGCTGGCAGATGAAGCGCAAAAATACAATAATTATCTCTCCATGATGTGTTCTTTCTCAAAAGAAATAAAATAAAAATTTTGTTAATCAGATATTGTATTTACAAAAATTTATTGTATTTTTGCCGTGCAAAATAAATAATAATTAAAAGAATCTTGTGATGGAAAACAAAGTAATGAATTTTGATTGGGAGGCCCACCTGGAATCTCTTCGCCATACGCGAGAGCTGATGAAAGAGAATGTGCTGCTCATGAAGAGTATTGAAGAGGAAAGGAAAGAAACCGACCGGCAGATGCGGGAAACCGACCGACAGATGCGGGAGACGGATCTTCAGTTGCAAGAAACGCGCCGTCTGGTGCAAGAGATGTCGCGGAAGGTCTCGGAGACGACGGCCTCCATGGCAGAATTGAGGATCTCGCAAGAGAAGACTTTTGCGCAGATGCGGGAAACGGATAAGCGATATGGCAGTCTTTCTTCGGAATGGGGTAGGATGGTGGAGGAGTTGTGCAAACCATCCGCGCTGAAATTATTTATAGCAGAAGGCGTTAAGGTAGATCATCTGTATGAAGGCCCCCGGCATGTCAGAAGAAGAGACGATGAGATTGAAGTGGACATCACCTATTGTAATACCACGGAGGTGGTGGCGGTGGAAGTGAAGACTACCTGTTACAAGAAAGATGTGGATTATTTCCTCAAGCAGATGAAGAAGTTCAAAGTCTTGTTCCGGGAGTTTGCCGACAAAAAGGTGTATGTGGCGATGGCTGCCTTGCGGTTTGCCAATGGCTCGGATGTTTATGCGCGGCGACAAGGGCTATATGTCTTGCATCCGTCTGGGGAAGGGATATTCTGTCTGGACAAGCCGAATCAGCGGAAACAGTTTTGAAATATCAAAGTGGGGTGATGTGGTGCTAACGGGAGGCGGTCTCGTCAGGAGCAGGCCGCTCGCAGCGTTTTGCGCATTGCTCCATCAGCCAGCGTGGGGTGGAGGTGGCTCCGCAGATGCCGATGGACTCGTAAGGGGAGAGGTCCAGGCGATGCACCTGCTCCGGGCGGGTGATGAAAAAGCTGTTGGGGTTGTGCTCTTTGCAGATGTTGAAGAGATAGAGTCCGTTGGAGCTCTTCTCGTCGGAAACGAAGAGGATGGCGTCGTGCTGTTGGGCAAACTCGGCGGTTTGGGTGGCCCGGTTGGCCACTTTCCGGCAGATGGTATCCTTGTATTGGAAAAGATCACCGTTCCCGGCCTCTTGATAGCGCTCTTGTATGGCTTTGATCAGATGGAGATATTGTTCCAGACTCTGGGTGGTCTGGGAGTACAACATGGCTGGCCGGGTGTAGTCTATGCGGTCTAATTCTTCCTCGGAAGAGATGACGATCCCTTGTCCATCCACCTGTCCCAAGAGGCCGATGACTTCGGCGTGGCCTTTCTTCCCGAAAATGAGGACCTGTCCTTCTTGTTGGCGGTGATGATGGAAGTCGTAGATATTCTGTTGCAACTTAAGCACCACGGGGCAGGTGGCGTCGATGAGGGTGATGTTGTTCCGCCGGGCGGTCTCGTAGGTGCGGGGTGGCTCGCCATGCGCCCGGATGAGGACGGTGGTGTCGTGCAGCCGTTCAAACTGTTCGTAGGTGATGACGCGCAAGCCATTGCCGGTAAGCCGGGCCACCTCCTCGTTGTTGTGCACGATGTCGCCCAGACAATAAAGGGTGTCGTGGTCTTGGAGGTAGCGCTCTGCCGCTTCGATGGCGTGGATGACGCCGAAGCAGAAGCCGGAATGGTCGTCGATGGTGATGCGCATGGACGGTTACCAGTTGTCGGGGAAGAGGGAGTCCACGAACTCGGCGCGGTTGAAGACTTGGAGTTGGTCGATGCCCTCGCCGATGCCGATATATTTGATGGGTATCTGGAACTGGTTGGAGATGCCGATGACCACGCCGCCCTTGGCGGTGCCGTCGAGTTTGGTGACAGCCAGGGCGTTGACTTCCGTGGCGGCGCTGAACTGCTTGGCCTGTTCGAAGGCATTCTGGCCCGTGGAGGCATCCAAGACGAGCAGCACCTCGTGCGGCCCGTCGGGCACCAGCTTGCGGATGACATTCTTGATCTTGACCAGCTCATTCATCAGGTTGGTCTTGTTGTGCAGACGTCCGGCCGTGTCGATGATGACGACATCGCTCTTGCGTGACAGGGCAGAGGCTACAGTGTCGTAAGCCACGGCGGCAGGGTCGGCGCCCATCTTCTGGGTGACGATCGGCACGTCAGCTCTCTTTGCCCACTCCTCCAGCTGTTCGATGGCAGCGGCACGGAAGGTGTCGGCTGCGCCCAGCATGACCGAATAGCCTTTCTTCTTGAACTGGTGTGCCAGCTTGCCGATGGTGGTGGTCTTGCCGACGCCGTTCACACCCACCACCAGGATGATATAGGGACCCTCCTGCTCGGGGATGACAAAGTCGTTGGCTTTTTCGATGTCATTTTCCAAGAGCAGTCCTACAATCTCCTCCTTGAGGATGGCGTTCAACTGCTCAGTGCCGATATATTTGTCACGTTGCACGCGTTTTTCGATGCGCTCGATGATCTGAAGAGTGGTGGTGACCCCCACGTCGGAGGTGGCCAGCACCTCTTCCAAGCGGTCCAGCACATCATCGTCCACCTTTGATTTGCCGACCACCGTCTTGGCCAGTTTTGCGAAGAAGTTCTCTTTGGACTTCTGCAGGCCGTCGTCTAACTCTTTCTTTTTCTCTTTGGAAAAAATGGAAAAGAAACCCATAGTCTTTGTTTTTAAATGAGGCGGCAAAGGTACTGAAAAAATTTTATATTTGCACCCTAAAAAATTAAAGACTGAACATGGATAATTTTATCGTTTCGGCTCGAAAATACAGGCCTGCCAACTTCCGCTCTGTGGTTGGGCAGGATGCCATCACAACGACCTTGAAGAATGCACTTAAGAACCATCAGGTGGCGCAGGCTTTTCTGTTCTGCGGACCTCGAGGGGTCGGTAAGACCACCTGTGCCCGTATCCTGGCCAAGGCGCTGAACTGCCAGCATCTGACCGAAGAGGGGGAACCGTGCAACGAGTGCGACTCTTGCCGCTCCTTCAACGAATCAGCCCTTTTCAACGTCTTTGAACTGGATGCCGCCTCCAAGAACTCGGTGGACGATATGCGTCTGCTGGTGGAACAGGTGCGCATCCCGCCGCAAGACGGTCCTTATAAGGTCTATATCATCGATGAGGTGCACATGCTGTCGCAGAGCGCCTTCAATGCTTTCCTGAAGACTTTGGAGGAGCCGCCTGCCTACGCCAAGTTTATCTTGGCCACGACCGAGAAGCATAAGATCCTGCCCACCATCCTGTCGAGATGTCAGGTGTATGATTTCAAGCGTATCACGGAACAGGATATGGTGAAGCATCTGCAGTATGTGGCCGAACAGGAGCAGATCACGGCCGAGGAGGATGCCCTTCGCCTGGTGGCCGCCAAAGCCGACGGCGCCTTGCGCGACGCTCTCTCCATCTTCGACCAGCTGGTGACCTCTGTTGGGAAGGAGTTGACCTACCAGAAAGCCGCTGCCCATCTCAACGTGCTGGATCAGGAGAACTATTTCCGGATCACCGATTTTGTGTTCAGCGACAACGTGTCTGACGCGTTGCTACTGCTGGATGACATCTTGGCGAAGGGTTTTGACGGCCAGAAGTTCATCTCCGGCCTCTCCACCCATTTCCGCAACCTGCTGATGTCGATGAATCCCGCCACGCTGCCCTTGTTGGAGATGTCGGATGCCGCGAAGATGCAGATGAGGCAGCAGGCTCAGAAATGTGACAGGACCTTGCTGATCCGGGCGCTGGAACTTACCAACCAGTGTGACCTCAACTATAAGGATGCCAACAACAAGCGACTAACCATAGAGCTATGCCTGATGCAGATCAATGCCAACTACGTCTATAAAAAAGTCAGGCAATCGCGGGAGCGGAAATAACCAGGAAAGCGGCGCGCCGACCGCTGAGGCAGCAGCTCAGACTGCCACGGCGCCAACTCTCAAGCCACAACAGTCGCAGACTCCGTTCACTTTTCCGGGGTATCCGGCTATCAAAGAGATGCCGTCCATCAAGAACTTGGTGGGCCGGGGTGGTGAGCATGTGACTTCTTCGGCCAATACCCAACCAGCCGAAGTGGCAGCCCCGTCTGTGGAAAGTCCTGCCCAGGAGGTCCCCGCGGAGACTGCCCCGCCAGTCGTGGAGGCCGTGACGCCGGAAGAGACCGAGGAACCTGCCAAGGAGGAGTCCTTGGAAGGAAATTGGAATGAGGTGGTGGATGCTCTGTTCACGAATCTGCCCATCTTGTACTATACGCTCAAGAAGACGGTTCCTGCCTTCGAAAACGGAGTGCTCACCGTGGAGGTATCCAACAATATCCAAGAAGAGGAGCTGGAACAACGCAAACGAGCAGTCCTCGAGTACTGGCGCACACACTTCAAGATGGATCTCGACGACTTTGAGATTGTCTTGAATGAGAACAAGGTGACCGAGACGGCCATCCTGACATCTGACGAGCAGTTCCAGCGGATGAAAGAGCAGAATCCGGAGCTGCTGGAGTTTTTGGATGTCTTGAAATTCAGAATGAAATATTAGTTATGTATTAAAAACGATCAGACATGAAGAAATTGATTTTTACCCTTGTGATGATGATATCATTCCAGATGGTCTTTGGACAGATGTGGTTGCACCATGCTGTCCCGGACGGTCGGGTGGACAGTGTGTGGAATGCCATTGGCTTGCCGCAGGGCTTTGATGGCGAGGGCGTGCTGATAGGGGTCACCGACTGGGGCTTTGACTACACGCATCCGGTCTTTTACGACACGAGTATGGTCAGCTATCGTGTTTTGCGGGCATGGGACCAGTACAAGATGTCGGGACCGGCGCCGGCGGGCTTCAGCTATGGTACGGAATATGTGGGCCCCGAGGAGTTGTTGGCGGCCCATTGTGACACCTCCAACGACTACAACTTCGCCTATCATGGCACGCATTGTGCCTCCATCGCTGCCGGTGCCGGGGCGGGCACGGAGTACCGGGGTGTGGCTTTCGGCGCCCAGCTGCTCTTCTGCACCATCAACTTGAACTACGTGCAGTGCGTCATCGATGCCTGGCGCTGGATGTATGACGTCGCCCAGCAGGAGGGCAAACGGCTGGTCATCAGCATGAGCTGGGGCGTCTATTTCTTGGACAACATGGATGGAACCGGTGTCCTCGCCGATGAGGTGGAGCGTCTCTCCAACCTGGGCGTGGTGTTCGTCTCCTCGGCCGGCAACAACGGCGATGTCAACTTCCACCTCGAGAAGCTGTTCACGCAGCGGGATACAGTCTACAGCCGTTTCAACTTCCCGCCGACCTCCGGTGTCTATTGGGGCGCCTCCATCAACATGACCAACTACGACAATATCACGAATTCCCCCAACAGCACCAACATACCCTTCTCTTTCCAACTGCTGGCGATGAACAGCAGCTATGAGGTGCTGGCTTCCACCCCCTTTGTCTCTACGCAGCAGGATGTCTATGTCGACTCCATGTTTGTCATAGATGGAGACACGGTGGTGTTTAACTACGAGGTAGTCTCCACCAACCCCTACAACCATGCGCCGAATGTGCGTCTTCGGGTCAAGAAGAACACCCATTTCCAGTATGCCATCGGTGTGACTGCCGAGGAGGGCTGGTTCCATGCCTGGAACCTGGCTGAGCTGACGAAGGCCTGGGGCAACTGGGGTGGTTCTTTCACGACGATTCCGCAATGGACGAACTCCATCGGTGGGGACAATCACTATGCAGTGAGCACCCCATCCAATATCGATGAGGTCATCACGGTGGCGGCCCATCAGTCGCGCTATACCAATAATGCCGGCTATTCCATCGGGGGCGCCATTGCCGACTTCTCCAGCGCCGGTCCCGGTTTCGGCAGTAAGATGAAACCTACCGTCTCCGCTCCCGGCAAGAATGTTGTCGCCGCGCTCTCCTCCTATACGGACAGCTATACGGGCACATATACCAAGACGATCACCTTCAACGATCGCACCTATCGTTTCATCTCCCTGTCCGGAACCTCTATGTCGGGTCCCTTCGTGGCGGGTGTCTGCGCCCTCATGCTGCAGGCCAACCCCTACCTCTCGCCGGCCCAGGTGCTGGACATCATCGGATCGTCGGCCTATCAGGACAGCTTCACCGCGTCGGCTGGCGAGCTCCGTTTTGGCTATGGCAAGGTGGATGCGCATGCGGCAGTGTTGCTTGCCCTGAACACCGTGGGCGTGGAGCAGCATACGGCCCCGGCCACTGCACAATATACCCTCTATCCGAATCCGGCTGCCGGCGAGGTCTTCGTGACGGCGAACACCAACGAGATGATGGCCCCCTGCACCGTCTATGACCTGTCAGGCCGTGCCGTGATGCAGGAGGTGCTCTATCCCGGTGTCACCCGCCTCGACATCGCCCATCTTACCCCGGGATGCTATATTCTCCGCATCCAAGATGGCCGCCAGGTGATCACGCAGAAATTGATTGTCAGATAATCATTACCTTTTTCCCGAACCATTATTACTATGACACCAAACAGTTCTTCAGCCTACGTGCCGAACGAGGAGTTGGAAAACAAGACCATCGTCCGGAAGTATTACGACCTTCTGAAAGTGCTCTATCATCGCACCACTCCGGCTGACCGCAAATTGATACGGAAAGCCTTCGTGCTGGCTACCAATGCCCATAACGGAGTGCGCCGCAAGAGTGGGGAACCCTACATCTATCATCCTATTGAGGTGGCGATGATATGCTGTGAGGAGATGAACCTCGGCACCACCTCGGTGGTCTGTGCATTGCTCCACGATGTGGTGGAGGACACCGAATACACGCTGGAGGACATCCGGGAGATCTTCGGCGATACGGTGGCTGAGATCATCGACGGCCTGACCAAGATCAGCGACCTTGTCATCGACAACAAGAATATCTCCCTCCAGGCGGAGAACTACAAGAAGATCTTTCTTTCAATGCTGAAAGACGTGCGGGTGATCCTGATCAAGCTGGCGGATCGTCTGCACAATATGCGCACCTTGGATTCCATGCCTCCGGAGAAGCAGTTGAAGATCGCTTCCGAGACCTCTTTCTTTTACGTTCCCTTTGCCCATCGTCTCGGCCTGTACAGCATCAAGAGCGAGCTGGAGGATTATGCCATGCGCTACACCAACCCTACGGAGTACTATGCCATCGCTGACCGCCTGAAGGAGACCGAGGAGCAGCGCGAGACGCTGATTCAGGACTTTGTGAAGCCAATCGTGGAAGAGCTCAACAAGGAGGGTATCCAGGTGGAGGTGTCCAGCCGTACCAAGTCGGTCTATTCTATCCATCAGAAGATGATACGGAAGAACATCCCGTTCGATGACATCTACGACATCTTCGCCGTGCGCTTTGTCTTCGACAGTCCTGAGTCGGAGGAGTTTGAGATATGCTGGCGCATCTACAAGGTGGTCTGCCTCCTGTATCAGACCAACCCGTCGCGAGACCGCAACTTCCTGATGCATCCCAAGGCTAACGGCTACCAATCGTTGCATGTGACTGCCATGAGCAAGGCGGGCCGTTGGGTGGAGGTCCAGATCCGCTCCAAGCGCATGGACGTCATTGCGGAGAAGGGCTTGGCTGCCCATTATCGCTACAAAGAGGAGAATGAGGAGGCCAACGTGACGGATACGGACGTGAGCGACAAGCTGGAAGACTGGCTCACCAAAACCCGTGAGATCCTCAACAGTAAGGATGCCGATGCGTTGGAGTTCCTCAAAGAGGTGCGACTGAATCTGGAACTGAAGGAGATATATGTCTTCACGCCCAAGGGTGAAATGAAGACTTTGCCGGTAGGATCCACCGTGCTCGACTTTGCCTATCTGCTGCATACGAACCTGGGCGACCACTGTATCGGTGCCAAGGTGAACTACAATATCGTCCCGGTGGACAAGGAACTGCGCAATGGCGATCAGGTGGAGGTCATCACCTCCAAGAAGCAGATGCCCAAGTTGGAGTGGATAGAGGTGGTGCGAACCCCCAAGGCGCGCCGCAGCATCCGCGATTTTTTCCGCAATGAGCAGAAACAGATGAATATCTCTGGAGAGCAGATGCTCAGAGAGTACTTCTCCCAGTTGGGCGTGGAATATAATGAGGGAAATCTCCAGAAGATCATGACGGCCACCCTGAAAAAGTCGCCCGAGGAGTTTTGGAACGATATTGTCACCCACAAGATCACGAAAGACAAGGTGCAGAAGATCCTCTCGATGAAGAATCCGAAGGAGATGGCGGAGTTTCAGAAGAAGGTCTCTGAGGAGATTGCCAACAAGTCGTTGGACCAGCTGATTGAAGAACAGCTCAATGAGACCCCCAATGTCTTTATGCTGGATGACGATTATGAGCAGATCAAGTATGTGCTGGCCGACTGTTGCAACCCACTGCCTGGCGACCAAGTGGTGGGCTTCCAGGTGGCCGACAACCGTATTGTCATCCACCAGACCAGCTGCCGCCATGCCATCGAGCAGATGTCCAAGTTCGGCAATCGTATCATCAAGACCAAATGGCGCAAGGGACAGGATATTGCTTTCTTGTCGGGTATCCGCATCACCGGCTTCGACCGCAAGGGCATGATCAAGGAGATTGTGGATGTGGTCTCCTCCCAGATGGATCTGAACATCCGTTTGCTCAACATAGAGAGTAAGAACAATGTCTTCACAGGCACGATGATGCTCTATATCCAGAGTGTGCGTGCCCTGACCAACCTGATTGACAAGCTGAAGGCTATCGACCAGGTGGAAAAGGTGGAGCGTATTTAAACCATATAATCTAGGATAAGAACCCAAACTGAGAAAAAGATGACCATTTTTAAAAAGATAGCGCGCTATTTCAATAAGTTTCTGGATGCAGAAGTGATTTTTGTCATGGATACCATCTTGTCGTTGTTGGCATCACTTCTGGCCTTGTTGCTCTTGGGCTATTTCCGGGGTACGGTCTATTCCACGGGCAAGTTTGCCCTGATATGGTTGCTCTCCTCGCTGGTCTGCACGCTGGTGGCCAAGTTGATCTTCAAGAGTCATCAGCTCGTCATCAGGCATACCACCTTCAACGATATGATTCGCTTTGTGGTGGAGGCCTTTGCCAAAGTGTTGTTGATGAGCTTGGCGCTCTATCTGTTCAAAGAGTTCTTCAATGGGGTCGTCTTTGCCCTGATTGCCGATTTCTTCCTGACCATCTTCCTGGTGCTTTTCCTACGTTTGGGGATGATCTCCGGATACCAGTTCTACCGGAGCAAGCGCAAGGAGGCAAAAAACACATTGCGCCTGCTGGTTTATCGTACATCGGACAAGTCGCTGGCTGCCGTGGTGCGTCTGAAGAACTCCAAGCACTATAAGATCCTAGGTTTCATCTCCAATCAGAACCAGCGCAATCAGATGATCCTCTCGGATCTGCCCATCTATGACTATAAAGATATTGACCAGGTGGTGCACGACTTTGCGGTGGATGGCATCCTTTTCACTACCGACCGGGATGCGCAGTACGAGCGCGACCGGCTGGTCCGTTACTGCTACGACCACAAGTTGCGTCCGCTCATCATCCCATCCATTGACGACATCTCGCCCGATGGCAGCCTGAAGAGTGGAGTGCGTAAGCTGCGTATCGAAGACCTGCTGGGCCGTGAGGAGATCAAGATCGAGACGGACAAGATCATGGCCACTTTCCAGGACAAGGTGGTGATGGTGACGGGTGCCGCAGGTTCCATCGGATCGGAGCTCTGCCGTCAGCTGGTGGGCTTCAATGTCCGTCGGCTGATCCTCTTTGACAATGCCGAAACCCCCATGCATCAGTTCCGGCTGGAGTTGGAGGAGCGTTTCCCGGAGTTGGATTTTGTGCCCGTCATCGGGGATGTGCGGCAGCCTGCAAGATTGGATTTCGCCTTTCGTCAATATGGTCCCCAGATTGTCTTCCACGCCGCAGCCTACAAGCATGTGCCCTTGATGGAGGAGAACCCCTGCGAGGCGGTGCAGGTCAATGTGTTCGGTACGCATAATGTGGCTGACAAGTGCATAGAGTACGGCGTGGAGAAGATGGTGATGATCTCCACAGACAAAGCAGTGAACCCCACCAATATCATGGGGTGCACGAAACGATTGGCGGAGATCTATATCCAGTCGTTGGGTCTGGCGATAGAGTCGGGTAGGCGAGAGGGAAACACCACCTTCGTGACCACCCGGTTCGGTAATGTGCTGGGCTCCAATGGGTCGGTGATCCCCCGTTTCGCGGAACAGATTGCCAAGGGCGGCCCGGTGACGGTGACGCACCCCGAGATCACCAGGTTCTTCATGACGATCCCCGAGGCCTGCCGTTTGGTGATGGAGGCGGTGACGCTGGCTACCGGCACCCAGATCTTCGCCTTTGATATGGGCCAGCAAGTCAAGATCGATAGCCTTGCCCGCCACATGATCGAGCTCGCTGGGTACAAGCCTGATGTGGATATCAAGATCGAATATACGGGCTTGCGCCCCGGTGAAAAACTCTATGAGGAGGTCCTCTCCAACAGTGAGAACACCATCGAGACGGAACACAAGAGCATCTTCATCGCCAAAGCGCGCAAATACACCTATGAGGAAATCCTTCCCGATATCCTCCAGCTGGAAGAATTGTCCGTTAAGGTGAATATCCCTGATATGGTGATGAAGATGAAGCAGGTGGTGCCGGAGTTCATCAGCAAGAACTCGGTGTTTGAACAGTACGATAAAAAAGATGCATAGCCGTCTCTTCTTCTATTGATTTTTTTTTATGTTTGCAGTTTTTATGTGGAATTCATTATTTCAAATTAAAATACCCAGTTTATGAAAAAGCTTTTATTTATTATGATGCTGCTGCTTGCGACGGTGCCTTGGATGGCTAACGCGCAGCAGACCATCACGATTGGTACCGGGACGGGTACCACGTATTACACCCCGTTCAATTCCCTTTGGGGCTACTCCTTTGTGGAGGCTATTTACACAGGTGCAGAAATTGCTGCTGCAGGAGGATCACCTGGTTTGATCACCTCCATCAGTTGGAACAAGTCATCTGGTACGGGACAAACGAATAACGTTGTTGTCTATATGAAGAACGTGAACCGTACTTCCTTCTCGTCTAACGCGGATTGGGAAACGGTGACGGCGGCAGACATTGTCTATTCCGGACCGTTCACGATTCCGACAACGGGAACTGCGACCATCACACTGGATGTCCCATTTGTCTATGACGGCTCTAACCTTATGGTGGCTATGCATGAATACACCAGCGGATACACCACACAATACTTTACATCCTCGTCAACGACTTCTGCCACTGTTGTTTCGGCACATAGTGATAGTTCCGATCCTAATCCTTACAATATCGGAGCCTATACCGGGACTAAATATACACAGACCACCCGTGCAAACATTCAAATTGAATTGTCCACAGCTGGTCTCAATTGTCAAGGTGTCGGAACCATACAGGTGTCCGACATCACCTCTACCAATGCAACCCTCACATGGGGAGCTTCTGTCGATCCCGGCACCCATATTTTGCAGTACAAGACTGATGCTCAGACCTGGGACGATCCGGCGGTGGTGACAGATTATCCTTCTGACACCACTTATGACTTCTCCAATATGCTGACACCGATGACCACTTACAATGTGCGTGTGGCCAATATGTGTAGCGGTGGTGACACCAGTTTCTGGCGGAATACCACCTTTACGACGGCTTGTTCAGATCTCACCACGATTCCCCATGTGGAGAATTTTGACACTTATGGGACAGGCACATCGGCCTATCCGACTTGCTGGACCAGAATCAACACCTATTCCAGCGGTGTTCGTCCATACGTGAACTCCACGCACTATGCAGGTTCGGGTTCCCTCTATTTTTATTCTACTTCCGGCACTTACAACATTGGTATTATGCCGGCTTTGGATCCGACGATTTCAATCAACGACTTGCAGGCAAGTTTTGTGTATAGGGCCACGAATTCCACTGACAAACTGATTGTGGGTGTGATGAGTGACATTACCGACGCCAGCACTTTCGTGCCTGTCGATACGGTCTATCCCGCCTCTCCTGTCACTGCTTGGACGGAAAGGATTGTCAGTTTTGCCAACTACACAGGTACGGGCACCAACATCGCTTTTTACAACGGGTCAGCCACTGCTACTGTTTATGCTTATATTGACAATCTGGTGATTGAAAACATTCCCACCTGTGTGAAGCCTATGGCAGTGACCGTGAGCAATGTCGGAGCCACATCCGCTGATGTGGACTGGACTGTCAACGGCACAGAGGGCTCTTGGGATGTAGTGGTTGTTCCGCACGGTGACGATCCTTCTACCGGCATACCGGAGAACACCTCCTCTCACCCATATACACTCTCCAACCTTTTGGATGAGACACAATACGATGTGTATGTGCGTGCCAACTGCGGCAGCGAGGTCAGTGGATGGACAATGATTCCTGCTGTCTTCACCACCGATCCGTTCTGCACCTCTCCGCTGAATGTGCATGTCTCACAAGTAGCTGCCATCTCGGCCATGGTGAATTGGAATGCTGCCCTCTACGGGGCTACCTCCTATACGGTCGGATATTCTGAGTCCGGTCAAGACAACTGGATCACTTTTCCAGGGGTGACTGGCAACAACTATATGATTTCCGGCCTGACGCCAGGAGAGGAGTATGACGTGTTTGTGCTTTCCGAGTGCGATATGGGAGATGCCGACACTGTTTTCAGCTCTTTCCAGACCCATTCTTGCTTTGTGGGTGGGGACTTGGCAATAGGTGACGGTACTTCCTCGACAGAATATTTTCCGGAATACGCCTATTATGAGTATAGCTATACACAACAGATCTTCTTGGCTTCCGAGATGGGTGGCGCCGCCAATATCAGTTCCATCACGTTTGATGTGACCTCAGTGGGTGACCCGACCCGTAATATTCAAATTTATTTGATGCACACCAACTCTGCTTCTGGCTCCAGCTGGTTGAGCGCCTCCAATGCCCAGCAGGTATATAGTGGCAACGTTACTTTTTCTGTAGGCTTGAACACCATTGACTTCACCACTCCTTTCTCATATAATGGTGTCGACAACCTTGTCCTTGTCGTAATGGATATCACTGGCACCTGGACGGATGCCAATGAATTCAAATGCCATTACACCAGTTCTGATTTGAGCCGTTATGTCTATCAAGACGGTACGTCGTACAGTATCACCTCTGTTCCGACTGATGGATACTCCACCAACGAGCGAAACAATGTTATTTTCGGTGTTCCATGCGACAGCACCGCATCATGTTCCGCCCCCAACAGCTATATAGCCGATTATGATGCCGGAAGCGTGACCGTGGCTTGGGCTCCCGGCAATATGGAGACTTCTTGGGAGATGGAGTATTGTGAAGAAGGCAGTGTCACTTGGATGTCAGAAGGAAGCGTTACTTCACCGCATACAGTGACAGGTCTTACCTCTGACACGAAATATATCTTCCGCATCCGCGCCAACTGTGGTGGCGGTGAATATAGTGAGTGGAATTTGTCGAGCGTTAGAACGGCATGTTCTGCTGTGACTATCCCTTACACGGAGGATTTCGATGACGCCCCGGCCAGCGGTTCCGGCAATATGGTCACCTGTTGGACGCGCAATACCAACTATACCTCCACATTATATCCCTACACCAGTAACTCCCAACACTACTCAGGCAATTATTCCGCCTATTTTTACGGTACCAGTGCCTATTACTCATACCTTGCCTCTCCAGAATTCGATGCAAGCGTGGATATGACCAATCTCCAGGTGCGCTTCTGGGCCCGCAAGACCACTGCCTCCTACTACATCCAAGTGGGTGTTATGACTGACCCCAATGACTATAGTACCTTTGTGCAGGTGGGCCAGAATCTCACCCCCGAGAACATCAACAACTGGGAGATGTTAAGTGTCAACACCGACCAATACACCGGCACCGGACGTTATATCGCATTCCGCATTCCCGCTGCCTCAAACAGCTATATGTATATAGACGACATCAATATCGATGTGATTCCGTTGTGCGAGCATGTCACCAGTATCACGGTCTCCAACATCACCACCAATTCTGTTGACCTCTCTTGGACACCAGGCGGCAACGAGTCCCAGTGGGAGGTGGTCTATGGTATTGCCGGCACCGTTTCTGATCCTGAGACGATGAGTTCTGTCACCGTCTCGGGTACAGCTAATGTGACTCTTAACGGCTTGTCAGCCAGTTCCGACTTTGATGTATATGTGAAAGCCGTCTGCTCCGGCACGGAATCTTCCATTTGGATGCACACCACCTTCTCTACCTTGTGCGGTGCCATCACGATGCTGCCCTACACCGAAGATTTCGACGACATGGGTAGCGGCTCTTCTGTCTTCCCCAATTGCTGGCTGCGCTACAATACCTACAGCACCACCAACCCCTATCCTTATATCAGAGATACCTACCACGCCAGCGGCAACGCCTCCCTCTACTTTTACAATAGTTCCTCCACCTATTCCATGGCTGTGCTTCCGTCTGTCGACACGACCGTTTATCCTATCAATACGCTACAGGTCCGCTTCAAGATTCGCTCTACTTCCAGTACCACCTCCGGTATTCAGGTGGGTGTGATGACCGACTCATCCAATGTAAACTCTTTCCAAATTGTCCAAACCATCCATAACACGACGACGGGAACTTTCCAGGAGTTTGAAGTCCCGCTTACCAGCTATACGGGCAACGGACGCTTTATCGCGCTGAAGTTGGTGAATACCAGCAGCACCTATTCTGTCTATATGGATGACCTGTGGGTTGAGCTCGTTCCTCTCTGTGATAAGCCAACGAATGTGGCGGCTTCCAATCTTACGGCCACCACTGCGGATATCAACTGGATGCCTGGTGGCAACGAGACCGATTGGGAAGTGGTGGTTGTACCTGCTGGCGCAAGTGTTATCACGGGCACGCCAGAGCCTGTTAGCACTCATCCCTATACGCTTACCAATCTGAATGACAATACCTCCTACGATGTGTATGTTCGTGCAGACTGCGGTACGGGTACGGACTTCAGCTCTTGGAGTCAGGTTTGCCACTTTGCCACCACTCCGTTGTGCTCCGCGCCTATCAACGTGACGATCAGCCAAATCGCCGGCACCTCCGCCTTGGTTACCTGGACACCTGCCCTCTTCGGAGCTTACGCCTATACGCTTGCCTACACCGAGACCGGTCAACAGAACTGGACTACCCAAACGGTTACTGGCGACAGCTACATGCTTACGGATCTTACGCCTGAGACTCCCTATACCCTGACTATCACATCGGAATGTAATGAAGGTACCGCGCCTGTTGTGACCAAGACCTTTTCCACCTCTTGTCTGTATGGAGGAGGTCTTTTGATTGGCAATGGAACCAGCACTACCGAATATCTGCCCAACAACGCCTTTTATGAATATAGCTACACACAGCAGATATTCCTGTCCTCGGAGATGGGTGGCGCAAACACAATCAATTCCGTCGCATTTGAAGCCTCTTCTTTGGCAGACCCGACCCGTAACCTCCAGATTTACCTGATGCATACCACCTCTTCCACCAGTGTTTCATGGTTGAGTGCCACCAATGCACAACAGGTGTATAGTGGTAATGTCAACTTCATTACCGGATGGACCACCATTAACTTCACCACTCCGTTCCAGTACAATGGTACCGACAACCTCGCGCTTATTGTTCTGGATGTCACAGGCGACTACATCGACCCCAACTATTTCAAATGCCACACAACCAGCCAGGAACTGAGCATGTACGATTATCAGGATGGAACATCCTATAGTATCAACTCCATTCCCAGCTATGGCGAGTCGTCCTACGATCGAAACAACGTTATCTTCGGTCTTCCATGCGACAACACTGTCACTTGTATCGCTCCCAATGTCTATGTGTCAGAGGCTACGTTAAACAGCCTAACCCTGACATGGGCGCCTGGCTATGCTGAGTCCTCATGGGAAGTGGAGATCAGCACTGACAATACCACCTGGACACCTCAGGGAACAGTCACCAGTTCACCTTATACCATCACCAATCTGACCCCCAGCACCTTCTATTATGTCCGTATGAGAAGTGATTGCGGCGGCGAATATAGTGACTGGACTACTGTTAGTCACTACACAGAGTGTGCAGCCATCAGCAGTTTGCCCTTTGTGGAGAACTTTGACTCTCAGACTGGCTCCTCCAGCACATATGTGTCCATCAACAACTTGCCTTATTGCTGGAGTAATTATAATGTCGGTACTTCCACCGATTATTCTGGTTATCCGATTATCTATCACAGCTCCAGTACTGCGGCTTCTCCATCCAACTCCATGCGATTCTACACCTATACCACTTCAGGTACGTATGCAGATCAGACGGCCATTCTGCCGGAGATTGATGTGAACACGCTTCCGATGAACACGCTCCAACTCTCCTTTGATGCCAGAGCCTTGAGTGCGAGCTATCCTTTCAATCTCAGAATCGGTGTGATGACGGATCCCACGGACATCAACACCTTCACGCTTGTCTCCACTGTAACCACACAATCCACTTCCTATGCCACCTATGATATTCCGTTGAGTCAGTACACAGGTTCAGGTGCCTATATTGCCATTATGGCCCCGAAGCCGACCATTAACTACAACTACGGATACGTGGACAATGTCAAAGTGGACTATATGCCAGATTGTCCTATGCCTACCTCGTTGCATGCCGTAAATGCCACCACCACCTCTATTGATTTGGGATGGACGGAGAACGGATCCGCCACGATGTGGGAGATAGAATATGGTCCTCTCGGTTTCACACAAGGTTCAGGAACAACGGAGACCGCTATGACTAATCCGTACACCATCAGCAGCCTAAATGCCTCCACCAACTATGAGTTCTACGTGAGGGCTGTCTGCGGTGCCGGTGATTCCAGCAACTACTCCCTTGGAGCTGTCGCTGCTACAGAGTGCGAAGCGATTAGCCAGTTGCCCTACACGGAGAACTTTGATGCAGCCAGTGCTACCACTAGCACATCCGCAGCCGTCAACAACCTGCCACTCTGCTGGAGATACCTTAACCAGGGCACATCCACCAGCTATTCCGGCTATCCTATCGTCTATAGCAGCTCAGCCAGTGCCGCCTCACCAACGAATTCCATGCGTTTCTACAGCTACACCACCTCCGGCACATACGACGACCAGATAGCCATCCTGCCGGAGATCGATGTGAACACACTGCCGATGAACACGCTGCAGCTCTCCTTCGATGCGCGCAACAATTCAAGCTATACCTTCAGGTTGATAGTGGGTGTGATGACCAATCCTGCCGACAAGACGACCTTCGTGCCCGTTGACACCATCGTCACGACTTCCAACACGTATGCCACCTACGATATTCCGCTCAACCAATACACCGGCACCGGCCACTATATTGCCCTGAAGGCCCCGAGACCGACGTCGAGCTACAATGCGGGCTATGTGGACAACATTGTGTTGGATTATATGCCTAGTTGTCCGAAGCCCAAGCATTTCGCTGTGACGGATGTCGCTGGCACTTCCGTGACGCTGACATGGACGCCGATGGGCAGCGAGACGAGCTGGGAGGTTGCCTACGGAGCGACCGGGTTCGATCCCGACGGCACGGCAGCCAACGTGGTGACGGCCAACGCTTACCCGTTTGAGGTTCAGAACCTGAGCGTTGCCACCTCGTATGATTTCTATGTGCGAGCCGCATGTTCAACTTCCGAACAGAGCCTGTGGACAGCTCCCGTTTCCGCTGCCACGCTGTGTGTTGGAACCGTGGCAATCCCCTACACGGAGAATTTTGACAGCTACACCACCAGCTCCACCTATAGTGACAACAACGGTATAGCTCCCAACTGCTGGACGACCTACAGCACGAACACCACCTACGGACCGCCGCACATCACCAGCAGTGGATCTTACCACTACGTACACAGCGGCAGCAACTGCATGGTCTTCACGTGCGGCAGCGCGGGATCCGACGCATACGCTGCACTGCCCGAGTTCGACCAGCCGCTGAACACGCTGAAGATCAATTTCTGGCGTGCCATGGAGAGCACAACCAACGGCAGCACGCTCACGGTGGGCTATGTGACCAATCTGAACAATATCGCTTCCTCCTTTGTGACGGTTGCCACCATCCCGTCGGTGAGCGACAGCAATGGGGACACCATCAGCGTGGATTTCACGGGCGCGACGGTTCCCGCCACGGGCTACATCTGCTTCCACTGGAACTACAGTAGCAGCTATTACTCCTGCTGTATAGATGACATCAATGTGACGCTCAGCGGCGGCAATGCTCCTGCCACCTGCAACGTTCCTACGGGTCTTGCCGTGAACAACCCGGGCCAGACCACGGCCACGGCCACCTGGACCGCCGGCGGCACCGAGACCTCCTGGAACGTGCAGTACAAGGCCGCTACCGCCAGCACATGGCAGAGTGCCACGGCCAACACCACTTCCTACACCATGACGGGCCTCACGCCCGGCACCGCATACCAG
>JAFYEU010000110.1 GCA_017544105.1 Bacteroidales bacterium | reverse complement strand
TCTTAACTTCTAACTTCTAACTGATAACTTCCAACTCAAAAAAAATATCGCCCCTGCTAGCAAGGACGATATTCCAACAAAATTTTAGAGAAAGTGAATTAGGATTATCGTTTGATAATCTTTTGGGTTGTGTTGCCAACATGGATGAAATAGATGCCGGCAGGATAGTGCTGCATGTTGACCCGGCAGCTGTAGTCGCTGCTCTCCAGCACCTCGAGCTGCTCTCCGAGGATGTTGTGGAGGATGACAGGCTCGTTGTTGCGGATATTGCTGATCACCACGAAGTCGGTGCAGGGGTTCGGATAGACGGTGACTTGGGCGCTCTCGTCAAAGTCGCTGACGCCGTTTGGCGTCCAGCCGTTCATGATGGCCACACCGGTGAGGTCGAAGCCGGAGCTCTCGAAGTTGGTGGGGTAGGGGTCGTTGATGAGATGTCCGTTCATATCGGTGGTGCCGTACAGCGGGTTGATGCTTCCCACCGCGTCCACGAGGCGCACGTGGGTGATGTTGTGGATGTCGAGGTTGCTATAGCCTTCCAGCTCGGCCAGATCGAAGGGGGTGCCCCAGCCGACCATGTACTTGCCGGCGAGGTTGTGCAATTTGGTGGCGTCCACACTGCCGCCGTTGTTCACCTGGGTGGTGAGGGCGGAGTTGGAGACGGACGGGAAGCGGTAGAAGTGCTCGCCGTCGGAGCTCACCTCCACGAAGGCCAGCTCCAGGAAGGTGTGGTTGAGAGAGTTCTCGAAGACGGCGAAGTCGTAGCCCTCTCCATCGGAGATGGGCATGCCGAAGGTGAGGGTGGCCTTGCCGCCGTCGCCTAGGCTGACAGCGTCCATGGTGCTGGTGCTGGAGGCGCCGACGCCCGCACTCTCACTGCCGTAGGCGGCTAAGGTCGGGTTGCTGGCGATGTCTTGCGGACCGCGCTCGATGGTGCAGCCCGTGGCCCAACCCAAGATGTTCACGTCGTTGTAGGCGATGGCCTGACAGCCGTCGGAGCCCACGATGCCGTCAAAGACCTCCGTGGAGGCTGCCGGCAGGGCGACAGGCTGAATCGGGGTCGCCCATGTGTAGTTGTAGTTTTCATCGGCAATACCGCAGCTCTCGTCACCAAACTTGATGATGTCGCCGTCCACCACCTTCTGTGCATCATAGCCCAGTGGGGCCGTCATGCCGTTTACATTATACATCCACCAGTTTCCGTGTAAGGAAAGGTTGTAGGTGTCGTCTTGGAATTGGATGTTGCCGATGCCCCAGTCTCCTGGCGTATAGCTGAAACGGCTGTCGTAGAGCGCAACTGTCTTCATGACATCGGCCACGAGGATGCTGTCGCCGCTGAAGCGGACGCCCCAAGCGAAAGCGATGGCTGTATCACACCAGTTGGCTGCAAAGACCACGCTGTGCTCGCCGCCGCCGACCCAGTAGAGGATGTCGTCAGCACTGATGCTGGCATCTTCCGCTGCGGGAGCGTTGGGGTCTTCCGGATAGTAGATGTTGGCATTGGGGATGCCACAGTCACCCTCAAAGGAGAACTCCAGGAACTCAAAATAGCCGCCGGCCGTGATGATATCGTTAAGACTGCTGGGCCAGTTGTCGTTAAGGGTGTACATGCACATGCCGCCATTGATGGAGTAGTCGAGTGTGCCGTTGTTATAGTTGAGGGTGCTGATGAAGCCGCTGCTGGCCGTATAGCTGAAGTTGGGGTCGGCAGCCGCGATGGCGTCAAACATGTTCTGGTAGGTGGTGGTGCCGTTGAAACGGTATCCGTAGGCGATGCCGCCAGGTGTGTTGGCACAGAAGAAGAAGGCTGCCACCACCTCGTTGGTGCCTTCTCCAACCCAGAAACGGACGCTGTCAGCGGGCACGTCGGTCACGTTGCGGGTGGACTCATGGGTGCTCAGGTAAGCGCGTACGTCTGCATTCTGAGCGCTTACGCCTATGCTCAGAAGAATCAGAAAACAGGTAAATAGTCTTTTCATCATAATGTATTATTACGTTAAACAAAAAATCCCGTCGTCAGCTTGGGACATACACGACAGGACATACATTATAATAATATGTGCCCGTGTCAGCCTACCTCCCGAAGCGTTCACGTATGATGTCTGGCAGGTTTTCTGACTTGTTCCCTCTTCGCGTGCCTTCCCATTTTGATACAGTGGCATGATGCGCGAAGATTGGTTGGAATTCACAGCAGCGGGTACTGTACAGGAATCACACCTGTTTCCCTCTCAGGGCCTAAGCCCTTCACCAAAAATCGGCGGCAAAAATACAAAATTAATTGAAAATGATAATGGTAAAATGGAAAATTGTGGAAAGTTAATCCACAAATGAAGTTTCAATAGATAAACAATATTTTGTATCTTTGCCCCCGCGAAAAATAAACCTCTAAATTGTTATCAATATGAACGAAGAAATTTTGTCATTGAAACCCGCAAAGGTTTTCCATTACTTTAACGAAATCACCAAGATACCGCGTCCTTCCAAACAGGAAACGCTCATCTCCGAATGGCTGGAGAAGACTGGCAAGGCTATGGGACTCGCCACCAAGCGCGACAAGGCCGGCAATGTGCTCATCGCCAAACCCGCCACCCCGGGCAAGGAAAATGTGACCCCCGTCATCTTCCAATCACACATGGATATGGTGTGCGAGAAGAATAACGATACAAACTTCGACTTCTCCAAGGATGCTATCCAGACCTATGTTGATGGCGAGTGGCTCAAGGCCAAGGGCACTACGCTCGGCGCTGACGACGGCATCGGTATGGCCATCGCCTTGGCTATCCTTGATGACCAAGAGCTGGAACACGGTCCTATCGAGTGCCTCTTCACCGTGGATGAGGAGACAGGCTTGAGTGGCGCCAAGGCGCTGGAAGCCGGCTTCATGACGGGCAAGATGCTCATCAACCTCGACTCCGAGGATGAGGGCCAGTTCTTCATCGGCTGCGCGGGCGGCAAGGATACGGTAGCCACCCTCGAATGCGAGTATGAGGATGTCAAGGAACTGGAGAACCCCGATGTCAAATTCTACAAGGTGATGGTCAAGGGCCTCCAGGGAGGCCACTCCGGTGATGATATCAACAAGGGCCGTGGCAACGCCGTGAAGCTGCTCACCCGCCTGCTCTATAACGGATATTGCGACTACAATGTGCGTATCGCCGACATCCAGGCCGGCAACCTGCGCAACGCCATCGCCCGCGAGGGATACGCCATCGTGGCCGTGCCCGCCAACAACTGTGCTGACTGGGAGCTCTACTGCCAAGCGATGAACAAGATCTATAAGGACGAATTCCACACCACTGACCCTGATGTGGAGGTGCTCTTCGAAAGCGCTCCCGCCACCGAGAAGGTGCTCTTCGAGTTCCAACAAATCGACCTGCTCAACGCCCTGCTGGTTTGCCCGCACGGTGTACAGGCCATGTCACAGGATATCCCCGGCTTCGTGGAGACATCTACCAACTTGGCATCCGTCAAGAAGATCGACGACAAGATTGTGATCACCACCAGTCAATGCAGCTCGGTGGAGTCCCGCAAGGAGGCTGTGGTGGACAAGGTGTCCACCGCCTTCTGGATGATCGGTGCCGAGGTCGTCTCTGGCGACGGCTATCCAGGCTGGAACCCCAACCCCGATTCCCAAGTGCTGCACGTGTTGGTGGATGCTTACAAAAACCTCTTCAAGAAGGATCCGCAGGTGCTGGCCATCCACGCCGGTCTCGAGTGCGGCCTCTTCTCTGAGAAGTACCCCGACCTCGACATGGTCTCCATCGGACCGACCCTCCGCGGTGTCCACTCTCCCGATGAGAAACTCGAGATCAAGACCGTCCAGATGTGCTGGGATCTGCTGGTGGAGTTCTTCAGACTTCTGAAGTAACCATTGGCTATTAGCCATTAGCCGTTAGCTAAAAGCCAATAGCTAACGGCTAAATTTTTTTTGTATTTTTGCGGCTTGTTTTTTTAATCCAAAATCTGAACCCATGAATTTTATTGAGCAAATTATCGAAGAGGACATCCGTCAGGGAAAAAATGATGCGAAAGTACATACCCGTTTTCCCCCGGAGCCTAACGGTTATCTTCATATCGGTCATGCCAAGTCCATCTGTCTTAACTTCGGCATCGCGAAGAAATACAATGGCAAATGCAATCTTCGGTTTGATGATACCAACCCGGTGAAAGAAGATACCGAGTATGTGGACTCCATCAAGGAAGACATCCAATGGCTCGGCTTCCAGTGGGCGGCGGAGTTCTATGCTTCCGACTATTTTGACCAATTGTATTTGTGGGCTGAGCAGCTCATCAGCGAAGGGTTGGCCTATGTGGACGACCAGACGCAGGAGGAGATCAGCAAGGGCAGGGGAGTGCCCACCGCCCCCGGTGTCGAGAGCCCCTATCGCAACCGTACTGTGGAGGAGAACCTCGACCTCTTCCGCCGCATGCGGGCTGGCGAGTTCCCCGATGGCAGCCGCGTGCTGCGCGCCAAAATCGACATGGCCTCGCCCAACATGCACTTTCGCGATCCGATCATGTACCGCATCCTCCACGCCACCCATCACCGCACGGGCGACAAATGGTGCATCTATCCGATGTACGACTTTGCCCACGGCCAGAGCGACTCCATTGAGGGCATCACGCACTCTATCTGTACCCTCGAGTTCGAGGTGCACCGTCCGCTCTATGACTGGTTCTGCGAGGCATTGCGTATCCATCATCCGCAACAGATCGAGTTCGCCCGTCTCAACATGACCAACACCATCATGAGCAAGCGCAAGATGCTCCAACTCGTGAAGGAACATCATGTGAACGGCTGGGATGACCCGCGCATGCCGACGATCTGCGGTCTGCGCCGCCGTGGCTATACCCCTGAGTCTATCCGCAACTTTGCGGAGACCGTCGGCGTGGCCAAGCGCGACAACATCATCGACGTCTCCCTGCTGGAGTTCTGCGCCCGTGAGCACCTCAACAAGGTGGCCACCCGCACCATGGCCGTCCTAGATCCTGTGAAACTCATCATCGACAACTATCCCGATGATCTGGTGGAGGAGATGGAGGCCGTCAACAATCCCGAAGATCCCGAAGCCGGCACCCGCAAGGTGCCCTTCGCCAAGGAACTCTGGATCGAGCGCGCCGACTTCCGCGAGAATGCCGACAAGAAGTTCTACCGCCTCTCCATCGACCGCGAGGTCAGATTGAAATATGCCTATATTATAAAATGTACCCATATCGTCAAGGACGAGGCTGGCAATGTCACCGAGATCCATTGCACCTATGACCCCAACACCCGTAGCGGCATGCCCGACCGCAACCGCAAGGTGAAGGCTACCATCCACTGGGCTACGGTTAAGTATTCCAAGAAGGCCGAGGTCCGCATTTTCGATCGCCTTTTTGCTGTGCCGGATCCCGACAACTGTGAAGAAGGCAAGACCTTCATCGACAACCTCAACCCCGACTCCCTGAAGATTCAGGATGGCTGGGTGGAACCCGATCTGACCCTCGAAAAGGCGATGAAGATTAAATACTTCCAGTTCGAACGCCTCGGCTATTTCTATGCCGATCCGGATTCAACAGAAGAGAGACTCGTCTTCAACAAGACCGTTAGCTTGAAGCAATAACTATGCGTGAGCTGCACTGTCTGACTGACTACGACACAAAACTCTTGTTGGCTTTTAACGAAAGTTTATTAGGCAATAAGAAGTTCAGTAAGTTTTTGGTCGAGAATGGCTTTCCGGAATTGGAGGCTTTGTCGTCCGCGATTCATTCCAACATACAAGCACTGGAATGGCTTGCTGCCAATGGTTATCCTGAGTTCGCTGTGCTGAGCAACGCCATTGACGATGAACCGGAGGCGATTGCCTGGCTGGAGAAGTATCACTGCGACTTTCTCTCCCTTTTTGCGGCCGCCTGCCGCAAGGATGTCGCCGCCTGCCGCTGGTTTGCCGAACACGACCTCAAACTCTTCATCATCCTGATCAACAATATCCAGAATATCCTCATGTACCAGTCGTGGGATACCTCTGATATCCACAAGTTCCGTAGAAGCTGATGCCGAACAGTCTCTTTCCCGACCAGCCCTGGATGTTGCCTTTGATGGTGGCGGTCAGCTTTCTGCTGCCCCGTATTCCGGTGGTGGGCAAGTTTTTCAACGTCATCAATACGGCCCTGCACGAGTTCGGACACGCCTTGATGGCCCTGTTGCTGGATGGGCAGGTGCGGAAGATAGACCTGAACCACGATGCTTCCGGTACCACCACTACGGTCTTGAAGGGGAAGTTAGCCTCCTTTTTATGTGCGCTGGCAGGCTATCCCTGCGCAATCTCCGTGGCTTGGCTATCTGTCTATCTGATTCAACAAGGTGCCGTGCAAGGCCTGATCATCGGCTTGTCGGTTCTCTTCCTCCTCATGCTGATTCTCTGGATCCGCAATGCCTACGGCTTGCTCTGGGTACTGCTCTTCCTGGCCGTGAACGGCTATCTTCTCTATCTCCAAAATCCACTCTATCTCCGCTATGCGGCCATCTTCTATACCGTGATGATGGTCACGGAGTCTGTCTATTCCGTGCTCGTGCTCTTCTATCTCTCCATTCGTACACCGCAGTCTGCCGGCGATGCCACCAGCCTTGCCAAACTCACCCATGTGCCCGCTTTCATCTGGAGCCTCTTTTTTATGGGATATGTGGCTTTTGTCATTTACCAGATTTATGTTATGATTTTTTAAACCTTTTGTTTTGCCTGGGCTCTATGGGCTTTGTACTTTTTTTGTATCTTTGCCGCCTCAAAAAGTTGATAATTTAAATACATAAAACAATGAAAAAACGTATTTCCTTAGTGCTATTATTCGCCATCCTTTGTGGCGTTATGACCCTTTCTGCTCAAAAGCCGTTTGCTGGTCGTATCCAATTCGTGACCTCTGTTGAGGGAACGGATGACCCTAACGTGCAAGCTAGCATGGCAGGCATCTCTACCGAAAAAATCGTGATGGGCAACTGCATGAAAGAGGTGGTTAACCAAAACGGTGTCGGAGCTATCTCCATCAGCAATGGCGACTATAATGTTGTTTATGAAATTCTGGACATCTCTGCTTACAATATGGGCAAATATTACAGGGAGACCAAAGGAGAAGATCTTCAGAAACAGCTTGCCTCCCATAAATATGATTATGAATATACTCAGGAGACAAAGACGATTGCCGGTTATAACTGCACCAAGGTTATCGCAACCATTACCGACATGGAGTCTGATGAAGAGTCCACCGTTGTCTATTGGGTGACTAATGATTTGAATGTGGGTGCAAATATTAACTTCTCCGATGCTCCTGGCCTGAAAGGTTTTCCTTTGGCAACAGAACAGCAAATTGAAGGTGAAGGCATGTCATTCACGCTGATTATGACTGCTTCAGAAGTGAAGGCTGACAAGAAGATCAAAGCCGCGGAGTTCTACCGTCCTTCCGATGCCATCTCTTTCGACGAA
Source organism: Bacteroidales bacterium (assembly GCA_017544105.1). Lineage (GTDB taxonomy): Bacteria > Bacteroidota > Bacteroidia > Bacteroidales > WCHB1-69 > F23-D06. The sequence continues at coordinate 22,066 of JAFYEU010000110.1, read as the reverse complement.
ATGTCTCCGGAGACCAAGGCTCAACTGGGTATTCCTGATTAATGGAACGAATAGCCTGACTATGGAAGGCTGGCGTAATTTGACAGCTGAAGAGATTCGTCAGCTGCAATCGCAACATAATAGTGCCGACAACTGGGAGGAGATCTCGGTTGTCAGCACTTTTTTTGTGGATAAAATCCATGATTGCCATTTCTCCGGCAAGGTTTCCTTGGGCGAGGGCGTCAGCATAAGACGGGTGCCGTTGCTCCGGAATTGTTGGGTGGGTGATGGCGCCATATTGACCAATGTTGGGGAGATCGCTGGCGAAGATCCCCCGCATGCGTTTCCCGTGGAGGTGCGCAATGAGGATGGTTCTCATGCTATTACCGCTCATCCCGACATGACCGTGGGGGATGCCTATCTCTGCTCCGTGGCAGGGCCTGAGCACCCGATTCACCACCTTTGCCGTTGGGAGTCTTCCTCCCACTTCGCGAATGTTATTGGACGGGGCGCCGTCATCAAGAATGTCTCCTCCCTCCAGTCCGTTTGGATAGGGGAGAGGTCGCGGATTGCCGAGGCGACACAACTCGAAAACGTGTATGTGCACTCCTCAGCCGAAGAACCGACATCCATCGGTGCTGGCGTCATCCTGCGCGATGCCGTGATAGGCTTGCAGAATACCGTGGATACCCACACTATTGTCCGCAATGTGCTGACAGGCAGTGGCGTCTCTCTGACAGAAGGCCTTCGCATTTCGCATTGCGTGGTGGGCGACAATAGCCGTCTCTCCTGCTGTGAGGTGCTCTTCTCCCTCATATTCCCTTTCCACGAACAGCATCACAACAGCTCTTTTCTGATCGCTGCCACCATAAAGGGACAGTCCAACCTGGCGGCCGGCGCTACGGTAGGATCTAACCATAATGGACGCAAGAACGACTGCGCACTCCTGGCCGACCGAGGCTTCTGGCCGGGACTATGCACTTCGGTGAAGTTTCCCAGCCGTTTCGCTGCCTATACGCTGCTCGTCAAGGGCGACTACCCCTATGAGATCAACCTGCCATACCCATTCTGTCTCGTCCGTCATAATGTGAAAGACGATGCGCTGGAAATACTGCCAGCTTATTGGTGGCGCTATAATGCTTTCGCCCTCCAGCGCAACATGCGGAAATATCAGGATCGCGACCGCCGCAAGACAGTGGTCCAGCAGATCCATGCCAACCCGCTGGCCCCCGACACTGTCCAGCAGATCATCCATGCATTGAACCAATGGCAGCTGGGTGCTGAATCTTTCGTGAAAGGTGTCGAGCGTTCCCAAAGGCCCGTCCGGCTGCTGAAAGCGCCGGAGTGCTTCCATTGGTACCGAGAGATGCTGGTCTATTATGCTATCACAACCTTGGGGGAGGAGATGACCAACCGCCCCGACATCCTCTGTCGGGAGGTGCTCACGGCTACTCCGATGCGATGGGTTAACGTGGGTGGACAGCTGATGCGCTTGGAGGATGCACGAGCCCTCCTGGAAGCACCCGCCGACAACTGGGCAGACATGCACCAGCATTACGGCCGCCTGATGGCGCAGTATCCGGACCACAACCGGGCTATGGCCTGCTTCGTGCTCAAATTCCTGTGCGATGGCAAACCAACGACCGAAAAACTGCGGATGCTGGCCGAAGAAGGCACGGAAATCATCAAGGATTTTGAACAACGGGCCCTTCGCGAACGAGAAAGAGACCTCCATGACGATTTTAGAAAATCTACCCTCGATGAGTTGGAGATTGGTGAGATTTTTTGATTATCTTTGCAGCCTGTATTATTGTTGTCGTAAAAGTTAAGACCAATGACCATTTCTGAAAATATTAAAGCGAAAAATGCCAAGATCGGCGTGATTGGATTGGGCTATGTGGGACTTCCGCTGGCCATGGAGTTTGCCCATAAGGCTTCTGTTATCGGCTTCGATATCAATGAGTCACATCTGGAGGTGATGCGCGCCGGCACCGATCCCTGCCGCGAATTGGATGACGAGATCTTTGTGAATGCCGACATCCTGTTCACCTCTTCACTGGACGATCTGCGCAAGGCGGTCTTCTATATCGTGGCGGTCCCGACCCCCATCGATGAGCACAATATGCCCGACCTGAAACCGCTCCTCGCCGCCACCACAACAGTGGCCAAGTGCCTGAAGCCTGGTGACTATGTGGTGTATGAGTCCACCGTCTATCCCGGCTGTACCGAGGAGGACTGCCTGCCTATCCTGGAGAAGCTCTCCGGCCTCAAAGCGGGTCGCGACTTCAAATTCGGCTATTCTCCCGAACGGATTAACCCCGGTGAGAAGGTCCATACCCTTGCCAAGACCAAGAAGATTGTCTCCGGCTGTGATGCCGAGGCTCTCGAACAGGTGGCTGCCGTCTATGAGATGGTGGTACAACCTGGCGTGCATCGCGCCCCGAGTGTCAAGGTGGCCGAGGCCGCCAAGATCATAGAGAACACCCAGCGCGATGTCAATATCGCCCTGATGAATGAACTCTCCATCATCTTCGGTCGTATGGGTATCAACACTTACGACGTGCTGGAAGCCGCCGGCACCAAGTGGAACTTCCTGCCCTTCTTCCCCGGACTGGTGGGCGGTCACTGCATCGGCGTCGATCCCTATTATCTCGTCTATAAGGCCGCAGAACTGAAATACCACACCCAACTTATCTCCGCCGGACGATTTGTCAATGACTCCATGGGCGGCTATATCGGCAAAAAAGTCGTCAAGCAAATTCTCTCCTATGGCAAGCCGATCCTGAATGCCCGCATTCTGGTGATGGGAATGACCTTCAAGGAGAATGTCTCCGATATCCGGAACAGCAAAGTCCTCGATATCATCAACGAGTTCAAGGATTACGGTGTGACGGTGGATGTGGTGGATCCCTATGCAGAGCCTGACCAGGTAGAGAAATTCTACGGAATTACCCTGTCCAAGGAACCGCAAGGCCAATATGATGCTATCGTCGTGGCTGTAGCCCACAATCCTTACAAAGAACTGGATGAGGATTATTTCCTGAAATACAGCAGTAAGGACGGCATCCTGGTGGACGTGAAGGGCCTCTATCGTCGTAAGATCCAGAAACTCCACTATTGGAGCCTGTAGCAACTTCTTCCGCACATTATCATGATAATACCTACCTTTTTATAAACCAATTAAATATTTAGTACGATGGAGAAATATGTTTGCAACGTTTGCGGTTATGTTTACGACCCCGCAGTAGGTGATCCCGATAACGGTATCGCTCCGGGTACCCCGTTTGAGGAACTGCCCTTCAACTGGACCTGCCCGCTGTGCGGCGTTGAGAAATCCGATTTCTCCAAACAACAATAACCGATCTACAAAATAAGGGCGGAGGCGAATCACCTCCGCCCTTACTATATCCCAGAGTAAATACTTTTTTGCTATTTGGATGAAATAATGTTCAATATCTCCGATTTTACGTTGGCTTAAGTTGGTTTTGTTATTTTTGCAGGCGAAATAATATATAATGGTGATTCCCTTGGGACTGAGAACCCATTAACGAAGGAACGCTCATGGTATGCCATAGTCAATTGAGATGAAAAGTATTAAAGATGTCGATGCGATAATTAAAAAGAATGGTATTGTGGTGATTGACAACATCACCTCGATGCCATCCTATAATGAACCCTATATTTCCCAAAATCTCGTCTATGCGGTCTGCCATGCTGGACATTCTTCCGGATCTTATGATACGCAGAGTGTTCACTTTTCGCCGCTGGATGTAGCTATGATTTATCCTCGTCATGCTGTCTCCACAACAGATACGTCAGACGATTTTCTGGTTACCCTGGTGGTGGTCTCTGCTGAGGTGTTTAATGTCATTGCACCCCAGCAGATTTTCAGGAATCGCTTTCGTTACGAACTTAGTCCCTGTTTCAAACTCGCTCAAAGTCAGTTTTCCGATGTCATGAAGATTGTGGAGGCCCTTTCAGTCATCGATAAATCCGGACTTAACTCTCGTAATCTGCTCATGGTGGATATGCTGGATGTCCTGGTGGAGCTGACAGATCATTTTCGAGAACAGAATGAAACCGATGAGCAGCCTGTTACTACTCGTTTAAGCCAACGGCTCTATGATGCCATCGCCGATAACTTCCGCCAGCATAGGGATGTGGATTTCTATGCCGATCTCTTCTGTTTGAGTTCCAAGCATTTCAGTACGGTCGTCAAACAAGAGACCGGTATGCCCGCTAGTCACTGGATCCAGCAATACATCATCATTCAGGCGAAGCAGATGCTTCGAAAGAATCTCTTTGCTACGATTCAGGAAGTCGCCTATGATTTGGGATTTGCCGACCAGACCTCCTTCTGTCGTTATTTCAAGCGGGAAACGGGCATGACCCCTATGGAATACCGTAAGCAGGTGCATGCTAGCTAGAGACAAGTCGGCCTTATTCCTCTACACAAATAGTTTTCCTTGCCAAGAATGGCGTTCTTGCAATAGTCGGCATACCCCATCGATGATATCCTGATGTCGGGTGCCTTTCCATTCCCTGACGGATAGATATCGAGGGGGAACCTCGTTGGCGAAACGCTCGATGGCTATCTCTGGATTCAATCGTTCAATGAAATCTGCCAGGAAGGATATGTATTCCGTTGCTGAGAAGTGGTAAAAGTCGCGTGGGCTCGTTTCGTGTTCAACAGCGATGGGGGTGTTTTGTATGATCTGCAGCTGATGCAGTTTCAGTGTGGTGAGCGGAAGATGGTTGATGGTCCGGATGTCCTGCATCCAATCTTCAGGGCTTTCCCCTGGGAGGCCGAAGATGAGGTGCCCGGAAGTGGGGATGTTCCGTTTTGCCAGTGCCTTTATCGCTTGCAGGGTGCAGGCGACCCCATGTCCCCGGTTGATGCGTTGCAGCGTCTCCTCGTGCAAGCTTTCAATGCCGATCTCCACACATAGATAGGTGCGCGCTTGCAATTCGGCTAGATAGTCTAGGACCTCTTCACGCAGACAGTCTGGGCGCGTGGCGATGACGAGCCCTTTGACATGTGGGATGCCAAGAGCCTCCTCGAAACAACTGCGCAGACGGGCCAAAGGCGCGTGGGTGTTGCTGAAAGACTGGAAATAGATGAAGAACTTGTCAATAGGACGTCGTCGCTGGGCGTGGAATGCGATGCCGTCGTTGACTTGCTGGGTGATGCTGTGTCTGCTGTCGCAATAACCGGGTGCAAACGCCTCGTTCAAGCAGAAGGTGCAACCGCCAACACCCACCGTCCCGTCACGGTTTGGGCAGGTGAACCCGGCATCCACAGGCAACTTGCGTACCTGATGACCGAAGGTATTCTGCAGATATTGGTGATAACTGTAGTATGGCAGCTCACCACCCCAGGCATATGGCATTATTCGTCTTTATATAATAAGTTGTCACCAAAGGGATCCAAGGTGTGCAACGTTTTCTTGTCAGGCTGCACAAAGAACATGAAGTTCTCCTTTTTGTCATCCTTGCTGATGGTGCCGGTGACCATGTAGAGCAGCACCTCTTTGTCTTTCAGATCACCCGATCCCATCAGATCCTGAAAGTCCTCGATGGTGCGTCGGATATCTCCTAAGTAGAGCCGCAGATACTGGGCCTTGACGGTGTCCTCGGTGAGCGCCTCTTCGTACTGCATCTCGTAGTTGGCCTCCATGTTGGAAAGCAGTTCGATGTTCAGATTGGCATAGCTCAGCTCTGTGATGGTGTCCACACAATCCACCCGCACCGAGTCATAGGTGACCTTGCAGGTGTCCAGATATGCTTTGGCCAAAGGCATCATGGCTCTCTGCAATCTCTCTTCCGGAGTTCTGTGGCAAGAGGCGAAGAAGACTAAGCAGATAGCCGCGAAATAGAATAGGGAACGTTTCATGGGGATGGATCTTAATAGATGAAGCCGATCTTGGAAAGGTCAATGTCCTGATGTGGCGGCAGCGACTGCACACGTCCGAACTGGTACATCTGCACAGTGCCGAAATCGAAGACGTTGGTGGTGGCGGTGGTGGCGGGGTCTTTTACCGTCAGCACGGCGTTCATGGGCACGGGCGTGCAGTAACGGTAGCCCGAGAGCTCGCGCCCCTCGCCCTCTTTCATGACCACATTCGGCTCCAACTCCAGCTCCAGACAATAGAGCTTCTCCGTCTTGTCAATCTGATAACCATAGTGCAACCCTTCATCCTGATGGATGGAGAAGAGCGGGGTCTTCATGTCGGTAGGATAGACCATGAAGGTGTAGGTGAGCTCGTCTTCCAATACCAATCCCGTGAACAGTGACAGGTAGTTCTCTTCCCATTGTTTCAACTCTTTGAGCATCAGCCATAACGCTGCATCGGAGTAGGGTGTCTCTTGGTCGCCCTTGACCAGGTTGTATTGGTCCTGGCGACTCTTGCTGATGGCATCGGCGGCCTGCTGCGCCTTCTGGCTGTTGGTCACGTTGACCAACTTGGTGCGGTTGGCGGGCACCTGGGTGACGACCCCGTCAATGATCTTGGTCTCCGTGAAGGAGTCCTCCATCTCTGTGTAGGAGGGGTCGGAGTAGTTCTTGAAGAAGTTCGGTATGGGCGTGCTGGTGGTGGAGTATTGGACCAACGACTGCGACATCCATTGGCTTGGCTCCTCGGCCAGCTCCTTTTGCAGGTTCAGCTGGTCTTTGTCCAAAAGCACCAGGTAGGTCTTCTGCGGGTTGGGCGCCTTGACGGGCTTGATGTTCACATCTTTGACTTTGTAGAACGTGCGGTTTTCAGAGATGACATTGGTTAGGCCCAACAAGGTCTGGGCGTATTCCGTGTAATATCCTTTTATCTCACGGACCTTGGTGACGGTGACCGTCACTTCAAAAGCGGTCAGGGGCAGGGCATAGCATACGGAGTTGCCCTTGGGTGTGGCACCTTCAAACGGTAATGGATACACAGCCTTCTGGGACCAAGCACTGAAAATGAAACTGAGAAAAAAAAGTGAAATGATGGTTTTTTTCATGAATGGATAGTTGATAATTAAAATTCAAATTTTTAGGATGAGGGGATTTGTATCCAAATGCCAATGGCTAATAGCTAATGGCCAACAGCCAACATCTATCTTCTGTTCATAATCGAAATGTAGTACAACAGGGTGGCTAGCGAGGAGAGGGCGGCGATGAGGTAGGTGCGGGCGGCCCATTTGAGGGCATCCTTGACCTGCTCGTTTTCCTGGCCGTTGGTCATGCCGGTCTGGTCGAGCCACGCGACAGCTCGGGCGGAGGCGTTGTACTCCACCGGCAGGGTGATGATGGAGAAGAGCGTGGTGAGGGCGAAGAGGGCGATGCCAACGAAGAGAATCCATCTGCCCAAGAAGGCGGAGAAACCTAGGATGATCATGCCGGCCAGCAGGATCCACTGGGACCATTTGGAGCCGATCTGCACCATCGGGACCATCTTGCTACGCATAGTCAGCCAACGGTACGCGGTGGCGTGCTGCACGGCATGGCCGCACTCGTGCGCCGCCACGGCTGCACTGGCAATGCTGTTGCCAGCGTAGATGTCCTGACTCAAGTTGACCGTCTTGGTCTCCGGGTTGTAGTGGTCTGTCAACGACCCCGGCGTACTCACCACCTGAACGTCGTAGATGCCGTGGTCGTGCAGCATCTTCTCCGCGATCTCACGGCCCGTAAGACCACTGCTGATGCGGATCTTGCTGTATTTCTGAATGCGGGCGTTCAAGGTCTGGCTCACGATGAGACTCAACACCATGAATACGATAAAGATAATCCAATAGAGTGCCATAATGATGTGTTTTAATTAAAGCCGCAAAGATAATAAAACTCCGTGAATTATGCCAGTACTTCAAAACTACTTTTTACGATGGCTTCCCGGATTTTGTCGGCAGAGGAACAAAGACATGCAGGATGCCCGCCACTAAAAAGCCGAAAAGCAGGTAGGGAGACATGGCATTGACGACCGTCAGTAGAGACAAGAGAAAATCCTTGAGCATAATTTTTCGTATCAGGTGGCAAAAATACTATATTTATTGCTATTTTTGCCAATCGTTAAAGGATTTTGTAATACATTGACTGATAGTTGGTAATAGATGGATGCGATGAACGAAAATGCGACTTTGGAACCCCTGTGGAACAAAAACTATGTCAAGGTGTGGGTGGCGAACTTCATGATCTTTTTCTCTTTCATGTTGCTGACCCCGCTCTTGCCGTTGTATCTGAAGGACACTTTTGCTGCCAGCAAGGATACGATCGGTATCGTCTTGTCCGGCTATACCTTGCTAGCCTTGTTGATACGGCCCTTCAGCGGCTTCTTCGTCGACAGTTTTCCTCGGAAGGTGGTCTTGTTGGTCTGCTATGGTCTGTTCAGCATCTTCTTTGCCGGTTATCTCTTCGCGGGAAGCCTGTTGCTGTTTGCCATTGTGAGGACGTTGCACGGCGCTCCCTTCGGATCTGCCACGGTGGCCAACAGCACCGTGGCCATCGATGTGCTGCATCCGACCCGCCGGGCGGAAGGCATCGGCTATTATGGCCTGAGCAATAACCTCGCCTCGGCCATCGCCCCCGCACTGGCCATCTATATCCTCCAGCAATGTCATAACTATGATGTCCTCTTCTGGCTCTCCCTCATCACGTCAGCGATAGGCTTTGCCATCAACTCCACGCTGGACCTCAAAGAACGTCCGCTCGTCAAGGATAAGAAGAAGCTCTCCTTCGACCGCTTCTTCCTCTTGAAAGGCTGGAGCGAAGGGCTGACGATGATGTGCTTCGCCTTCTCCTACGGCGTGCTGGCAACGTATGTGGCGATTTATGGAAAGGAGATCCTCGATATCTCCGGTGGCGCGGCCCTCTTCTTCATGCTGCTCTCTGCTGGCCTGATCCTCTCCCGCCTGATTGGCACCCGCACACTCCGTCAGGGCAAGGTGGTCCAGAATGCTTCCCTTGGCATGTCGGTATCACTGGTCGGCTATCTGGTCTTTGCGGTCATGCAGAATCCTTTTGGCTACTATGCGGCAGCACTGATCATTGGTCTGGGGAACGGCCACATGTGGCCTGCCTACCAGAATATGTTCATCAACCTGGCACCGCACTCCCAGCGTGGCACGGCCAACTCCTCTATCCTCATCAGCTGGGATATCGGCGTGGGCCTCGGCACCCTCGTGGGCGGTGTCGTGGTGGAACATTTCAACTATATGAGCGCTTTCCTGACAGCCTGGGTCGTCAATCTGGTCGGCGTGACCGCCTTCTTCGCCTATGTCCGCAAGAGCTATCTGGCCAATAGGTTACGATAGCCAAACACAGACCGCATATTGCGTCTCCTCACCTACAGGCGACAATGCCCGGAAGCCAGCGCGCCAACGTCCGTTGGTGGATTCCCAAGGATGCTCTTCTGCCTGTTGCCGGATGAAGTCCGCCAGTCCTTGAGGTCGGTATTCAATACGCATCACCCCTGTCGCTTCGGGGTGCACGTGCCGATCGTGGAGCATCCTGGCCGCCAACCCCATCGTCATCCTCAAGTTGATTTCGATCATCGGATTAAGCCGAACACCATCCGGATGCTTGTACAGACACATGTCCACGCCGAGCGGCCCCTCGTAATATGGGGCTATCCGATCCTGCAGGAATGCTAAGATGCTGTCCCGGGTCGCGGTCAGTTGTTCTATAGATATATAAGGTAGGATCTGTTTCTCGATCTCCAGGTCGGATTGGAGCAGGTTGCCGAAGTAGCCGTAATGCTGGGTCTCGAAAAGAGAGTAGCCGGCGAAAGAGACTCGCTGCTGATGGCAGAAGAACTCCATGGCAAAGTCTTGGATAATCTGGTACATGGGCTCAGCCATGATAGACCCCTGTCGTTTGATGACCCCGGTGATTTGCCGCAACAGGGTGGGGGAGCACTCGCTGTGGGCGTAGAGATGGCCGCGCCCATTGCCGGAATAGGGAGACTTGAAGATGACGTCGTGATGCTGTGCGATGAATGCTTCGGCATCTTGAGGTCTCTGAATCTCCAAGGCGGACAGGGGTACCTTATAGGCCGTCGGCAACGTGTCGCGAAGGTAGTCCATGGCGGCGCTGGCCATGCGGCGGTGGGCGAGCTCCCGGATGCGCTGCACTTGCCCGTCCATACGGCTTTCTGTGCAGAATCCTTCAGCTCGTAGCTGATTGAGCACCAAGGGATCCCATCCCCACGGACGCACCGTGGTGCCGATGGGTGGCCTGCCAGCCGGCAGCCCGTCAGCAGTCATGTATCGCGTATCATCACTGTATGGCAGGAAAAGACAGTCGTCAGAATGGAGGAGGAAGCAAAGGAAGGGGGCGCACTCCCGGGCGAAACGGATGGCTGAGTCCAAGGGCACAAAGTGCGGACCGTTGTTGGCCAAGGCGTAATCGTGTTCGGGGTTGAAGACGTAGAGCATAAGCTTAGGGGCGTGCGACCAACAACATATTGCACTCTGGAGTGAAGGTTAGGGTGTAGGTCTTCTCTCCGTCGTCATGGGTCACCGTGATGACGGCCGTGTAGCCATTCTCGGCCTGCGCCTGCTCCACGCTGACGGTAGCATTGGGCGAGGCCGCCTCCGCACTGATGAAAGGAATGCCTCCGAGCGAGGCGTGCAGCTCGTAGCGGTCGCAATCGGGATGGAAGAACTCCATGGGCTGGCCGTCGAGGTAAATCTGCGACAACCGCTTGTTGTAGATCATGACGATGTCGTCAAAGGCTAACTTGTCCCCCGAGTTGCCCGCTCCCGGCACCTTGTTGGTGCTGAAGGAGGCTAACACATAGCTCGGCTGGCGGCTTCTCGACTTGGTGACGTTACCCTTGCTGTCGTAATAGACGAAGGGGAATCTGTACTGATGCCATAGTCCGTCGTTGTGTCCGGCAAACGTGCAGAAAGCATTGGCTATCTTGCCCTCTTGCGGAACGCCCGGCGTGTGCTTGGGCACGTCCACGTATGCCACGTTGCCATGCAGATGGATCTTGCAGGAGGGTATGCTGGTGCTCTTCTTGACAGACACCTTGCACCACATATAGACGGAGTCGGGACGACCCGTGAATCTGGCATAGCCATTTTTCCCTACCTTGTTGTGAATGTCGGAATAGATGATGTTGATGGTGTCTTTGGGCGTGGTGGAGGCCAATACCATCTGGCCGGTGGTCATTGCACCATTGGCCACGATGCCCAGAATGGAGGTGGCCGTTATCTCACAAGCGTAGCCGTGATGGCCCGCAACACGACTGCTGTGGTTCTTCTTGCCTGTGCTGCAGCCAATGGAGGCCAACCCCGACAGCCGGCAGTCGCCATCACTAAAGGTGTGCCATCCCGTGGGCACAGCCTTGCCCGCGGTGGTCACCGTCCATTGCTCAAAGTTGGCGTTGGGCAACTGGGTCTGCCCTTGTACCATCCATGCATGCGAGAAAATAATGAGAAAACTGAAAATGAAATATGGCAAGTGTCTTTTTGTCATTTTGTTAGTAAATTCAGAAAATCTTCAGGCGTGGTGTTGTTGAAGTATGATGAAATGTCAAGTTGCTGTATAACGCCAGAAAGCACCTCTTTATGATGTCTCTGACCGATAAGATGCGCTGCAAGCTGCTGGGGATCCCGGGTGGAGAAGAAGTCGCCAAAGAACCGCACATCCTGAATGATGCCCTCCTTGACGTCCATCATCACCTCGATGATGCCGCCTGCGGTACGGGTCTTCTGGTGATAACTGTATTGTGGCGAATGGCCGTAGTTCCACTCCCAAGTGGCGTTCTTGTTCTTGGCCTGCAGCTCGATGGCTGCAATCTCCTGGTCGCTGAGTCGCCCGATGGATGTCTGCCCTTCGGCACGCAGAATGTGCTGGAAGAGGTGGTCCTTGAACTCGATGACGCTCATCGGCACGGCCAGATGCTCGGAGATGTTGGTGACACGACTGCGCACCGACTGCACGGCTTTGTCGGAGAACTTGGCCGGATCAACCTTCAAGGCTTTGGCCAGATGATCCGGGATGGTGGAGAAAAGAAGGGTCCCATGCTCTAACACGCGGTTGTTGTGGAAGGTCATGGCATTGCCGGAGATCTTACGCCCCTCAATGGTGAGGTCGTTGCGGCCGGAGAACTCTGCCGGCACGCCGAGAGCATGTAAGGCCTCCACAATAGGTGCCAGATACTGGTGGAAGTCTATCTTCTTCTCGTTGGGCGCTATATTGCGGATAAAGGTGAAGTTGAGGTTGCCCAGGTCATGAAATACCGCCCCGCCACCCGTGATGCGCCGCGCCACCTTGATGCCCTGTGCCTCGATAAACGCCATGTCAACCTCTGCCAAGGTGTTCTGATAACGCCCCACGATGACGGAGTCCGCATTCTGCCATAACATGAAGATGTCTTCCTCCGTCTCCTTGAGCAGGTACTCCTCCGCAGCCAGGTTGAAGTAGGGGTCTTGTGTGTCAAGCCAAAGGATGCGCATCGTTTTCAGTTTTTTTGTCGTAAGTTAAGGCCCGACAACAGGGTGTCAGGACAGAAGTTCATGACGCTGCGCATCTCGCCGGCCATGCAGAAGCCGCACTGGTCGCAGACGTTGTAGCTCTTGCCCACGCACTCGTTCAAGCGCGTTCCGTCAGGAAGGATATAGTTGCACATCCAACATACCTTCTTGAAGCTCAGGTCCTTCATCTTCTTCAGTCCAGATCGGCTGTTCATGATGGGAGCGCCGGCTCTCTTCTGTGCGATGAGATAGTCAATGACCTCACAACGCTTGTCCCAGCTGAGGATGAGCGGGTCCTCCTCTTTCTGGAAGGCGGGTGTGTAGAAGTTGAAGGCGATGCTTTTGAAGGCCGGGGTCTTCTTGACAAACTCCAGCGTTTCGGCCACGTTGACGTAGTTGTTGGCGTCGATGACCATGTTGGCGCTGAGCGCCTTGTGTCCGGAAGCCTGGACGTTCTCTAGGAGTTTGTCAAAGGTGCCTTGACCGCGCACCGCGTCGTGGTATTCGTGGATGCCGTCCATGCTGACCCAGATGGAGTTGGCCTTCAGCCATCCAAAGGGCCGCTGGGCATTGGTGGTCACCGTGCTCGTGAAGAAGCCGATCTCCTTGGCCAGGTCGATGAGGTCGTTCAGGTTGCGCTCCCCGTCGCGCCAAAGCGTGGGCTCACCACCCTCAAAGTCAACGAAGCGAGAGCCTAACTTGTAGGAGTATTGCAACTCCTCCTTGATCTGCTCGTAGCTCTTGACGGTCGGGTTCTGATGGTTGAAGACACTGCAGTGCTTGCAGGAGAGATTGCATTGGTCAGTGATGAACAGGACCGTCTGCAAGGGCTTCTCTTTTCCTAGAAATCGTGTCTGGAAAAACCAGCTGGCAAGATAAAATATCATCATAATGTAAAGTATAAAGGTAGGTATAATAGTCTGGATATTACATTAACTGGATATGACTGAGCATCTCCGAAAAACGGTTCAGACCTTCTTGAATGCGGGAAACGGTCTTAGGGGAAGGCTTGCGATGCCCAGTGGCATAATGGCTGAGTTGTTTGCTGTTTATGCCGGTGATTCTCTGAAGGCCCGTGAGCGTCAAGATGGTACTGTAATATGATAAAAAACTTTCTGCATCAAATTTCCAAATAATCTCGTAATCACTTTTCAGGACTTTGGGCCATTGTGCCTCAGGAAGCTCGCTTTTGATCAGCTCTATAGCCCGCAATGTGTCTGCCTGTACCTCTTCAATGGTCTCGCCCGCCGCATAGATGCCGTCACCATTTTCGGCATACGCACCATAGTAGTCGCGGGATTTTTCAATGATCATCACTATTTGTTCCATAATGTATTCTTATAAACCGTATTTTTTTATCAATCTAATGGCTAACCCTTTAGGTATCTCATGCACTCCATGAAACGGTATTGGCTCAGACTTCATTCCCTCTTTGACATAGAAATAGTGGCTACCTACTGCATGATCAAATATCCACCCCGCTCTGAGGAACCGTTTGTGTAGTTCGCTGTATTTCATGATGAGATTAATTTCAGCCCGCAAAGATATACTTTTTTCTATTGTATCGGGTAGATAATTGGATATGTTTTTTGTGCCTGATAAAATAAGCGGCAGAGAATCCTGTTCCCTGCCGCTTGTTGCCATGTGTCTCAGACAACTTTATTTCTTGAAGTACCGGTTGAAGAGACCTTCGAAGCCTTGGCCGTGACGGGCCTCGTCTTTGGCCATCTCGTGAACGGTATCGTGGATAGCATCCCAACCCATCTCTTTGGCGCGCTTGGCGATGCGGAACTTGTCAGCGCAGGCACCGCTCTCGGCCAACATGCGCTTCTCTAAGTTGGTCTTGGTGTCCCAAACGACTTCGCCCAGCAACTCGGCAAACTTGGCGCAGTGCTCGGCCTCTTCGAAAGCGTAGCGCTTGAAAGCCTCTGCCACCTCAGGATAACCCTCGCGGTCGGCCTGACGGCTCATGGCCAGGTACATGCCTACTTCCGTGGCCTCACCCATGAAGTGAGCGTTGAGGTCTTTGATCATTTCCTCGTCGGATTCCTTGGCAACACCGATCACATGCTCGGTGGCGAAGGATAAGGAGTCGTCGGTCACTTCCTCAAACTTGTCAGCAGGTTGTTTGCATTGCGGACATCTCTCAGGAGGAGTGTCGCCGTAGTGGACATAACCACAAACTTTACATACGAATTTTTTCATTGTCTGATAGATTTAAGTTGTTTTTAATAATAGTTGTCTTGATTCTGATGCGTGACTTGAGTCCGCAAATATAGTCTTTTTTCTTTAATGATTACTCACCAATGTTGTCAATGGAGATTTCGATTTCCAATTCTTGGGCAATGCCGCGCAACACATTGTCAATCTTGTCTTTAACATATTCTTCTGACTGGATGATGTGGAGGTTGGGGTGCTTCTTCCAGACGCGGATGAGGTTGTCATCCACCCTCATGGCTTCTTCCAACGTTTCCTCCATACGGGCGGAGTTGTTGCTCAGCGTGTAGCTGTGCGGGGCACCCTTGGCGCTGGTGCAAAGGTGGAAAACGGCCTTGTAACGCGACATGAGCTCCTCTTCGGTCTTGCCTATTGATTGCAGGAGGGCTTG
Source organism: Bacteroidales bacterium (assembly GCA_017544105.1). Taxonomy (GTDB): domain Bacteria; phylum Bacteroidota; class Bacteroidia; order Bacteroidales; family WCHB1-69; genus F23-D06. Next base: position 7,026 of record JAFYEU010000110.1, on the reverse strand, counting down.
CCAGTCTTCCGGTTCCATGTAAGCGGATAGGTCCATCGCGCCCCGGTCGTTGATGATGAGCGCCGGCTTGCCTGTCGCCTTGGCTATCTCCTCGAATGATTCCTCCATCTGCAGCAGAAACAGCATCATGCTGCGGTGGATTTCAAAGTAAAGGTGTTTGTCGTCAGTGAGGAAATCCGCTCCTGCTTTGATGAAGAGCGTGGCAGCTTCGGGCAGCGTGAAAACGGCATACCCTAATTTGGAGTAAAACTCCTCAATACGTTCATTCGTGGTGGTCTTTCCGGCACAAGGCCCGCCGGTGAGCACAATCTTGGTAATCATATCTGCTTGTTGTCTAAAGAGTGGCAAAATTAACAAAAAACTACTTTTCCCCCAAGGATTATCCTATCGGATGACTTTCAACATCTGCTCAGGTGTGCCAATGTTGTATCCCTCTGAATAATAGATGATGTTTCCATTCTGGTCAATGACAAAACAAAGAGGATTCAAACCGTTCATCTGACGATTCATCCCATTTTTGAAGGTCAGGAACAAGGTGTCGAACCCTTCCGTGATGACCTTCAAGTTGCGGGGTTGGCCTGTCTCGCTCTTCCAGATGCCCTCCTTGACGACAAAATAGAGAGGACCGTTCCAAGTCTCAAAGGCTTGTTGTTTGGCAGCCATCTCCTTCATTAGATGGTTGACAGGCTCTGTGCCAGGGACCCCTAAGCAGAGGATGAGGTGCTCTTTGCCGCTCTTCTTCAAAATGGAGGCGAGAGAACAGCCGGAAATCTTGGTCTTCTTGAGGTTTACCTTGCCATAGACGGCGTCAGCATGGCATTCATCATGATCGTTAATCCCCTCAATGCGGGAAATGGAGATGACGGTGGTGTCGTTGACAACTTCAAAGAACCGCAACTGGGATTTTACACTGCCATCGCTGTTGCGGTCGCCGAGGGAGAGACAATAGTGGCCCGCAGGCACTTGCAAGACGATAGGATTGGTCTCCACCCGCGGGTCGTTCTCGAAGTCGAAGCTGACATACTCGCCATTCTCGAAGCGCTGGATGGTATATTGCGTGTAGTATCCCCTGTGCTCGTTGTTGTTCAGGATGAGCGTTTTGTATTCTTGGGCTGGCTTCTCTTCTTCGTCGAAAGTGACTAACTGCCATTGTCCGTCTTCCCAAGCCCAGAGGTCTCCGTTGGAGTTGTCCATGTAGGCGGGCACATCCAAGGAACGGCAGAGGGCCACGAAGAAGATGTCGCGGGAGTGGGCATCGGCCTTGTTGTAACGGATGACTCCGATGGGACTGATAGGACAGTTGTAGTAGTTGCAGTCGTTATCCACTTTGATGCTCTTTTGGACGAAGTCGTGGATGGCCTTGACGGATCGGTCTTCGTGGAAGAGGCCGAAGCCGTGACTGAACACGCCCCGCCATTCGCGAATCAGTTCGTTGGAGATGCGGGCGGGGAGGATGCCCTTGAAATAGACATCCAGCGGATAGTTGCCCGGGTGGTAATAGGTCAGCTGACGCTCCAAGGTCGTCGCCTTGGTGTCGCGCAGGTCTTTGTCGGCTAAGGCCGCCACGAACTCTTTCAGATAGAGACCCTCTTCTTTCTGGCTGTGCTTCTGCAAGAATAGCAGGATCTCAGCATGGTTGCCTTCGCTGCGCTTGATGACATCGTAGAACTCCTCAGGAGTGAAGTATTCGTTGTGGAATTGGTCGGTCTGTGCTTTGGTGGGAAAGGTGCTCCGGTAACGCTCACGCATGATGTCTTCCTGAGCTTTTCGCTCTTCGCAGCGGGCGAAGCGTGCAGAGTCCGGCTCCGGCAGGGCAGGATTGCCGTATGGTGGAGCAATGGTGAGATCGACTACGCTGAAGCCAGACTCGTTCCATATAGATGGATTGGGCGTCAGCATCAGGGTGAGCTTGCGCTCTGCGCGTCCGTCCATCTTGGCATAGGCAAACATGTCGCCCTTGCTGACCCAGATCAGCAGGTCCCCCTTGCCGGTGATGAGGGAGGCTTGACCCTTCTCGTCCGTGCGTTTGGCGGCGAGGGTGTAGTACTCGGAATAGTTGTATAGCTTGAAACGCACCAAAGCGTCGGGGATCGGCTTGCGGTTTTCGTCCACCACGGTGACCGTCATGCGCACGGTGTCGGCATAGTTGGACAATACGTTGATGCAGGAATAATACTGGGTCTTCTTGTTGACCTCCTCGGGACCTTTATAGTCGCCGAAGACGTTGGTATGGACCATCATGGTGCGGGTGGAAGGGTAGGCGAACCAGCCCATGTCGAGGTCGGGGGAGGGCTCGCAGGCACCTAAGAACCACCATTTGCCATTCACCCACACCTCTACCCAGGCGTGGTTGTCGTCGCAGTGCGCCCAGCGCGGGGTGTAGCACTGGCGGGCGGGAATGCCCACGGCACGCATGGCGGTGACCGTCAAGGTGCTCTCCTCGCCGCAACGTCCATGCGACGTGCGGATGGTGGCCAGCGGCGCCGAGGTGCGCACGTCCGCCGGCTGGTAGTCCACATACTCGTGGCACCAGTGGTTGACCTCCAAGGCCGCTTCGTACATGCTCATGTCCTTGATGCGGTCCCGTAACTGATGAAAGATGAAGGCCCGCGCCGTGTCCAAATCCTCATTGTTGACACGATAGACCAAAACGAAATGCTTGAAGATGTCGTCAGGGATGGTCTTGCCCCACGAGAAGGTCTCCCGCGCCAAGAAAGCGTAGTCCACCTGCATCTTGAAGAAGGCGGTGTCGTAATCCGCGCGGTCGCTCTGCGGCATATACTGATAGAGGAATTTCAATGCGTCACTTTTGGTGAAGGTCTGGGCTGTCATGACGGGATGGACAAGTGCACACGTCAGCAGCAAAAGGATAATTCTCTTCATGTTGGTGTAGATTTGGATATGAGGGTGCGAAGATACAATTTTTTGATTTTCGGGAGAAATAAAAAAACAATAGCTCCTGAGATTTGCTATGACAAGCGGTAGAACAAAGTTGATACTTCGCCACGAGGCGCCAATTCCCCTTCTGATTCTCAGAATGGGTGCCCAAAGGGTGGGGTAGTTAATATGGATGATAATACCTTAATTTGCATGAAAGTTGCGGAGGGTATTTCCTTGTTTCCAATAGTGTGGGTAATGGTTATGTTTTTCTGCTAAGTTATTCATATTCTTTATGTTACTACCCCGGCCTGCGGCCACCCGTTGAAGGTTCCACCTTCTTTTCCTCCTCACCGGCATAGTCAAAGCAAACTTTGCCTCTGCACTCGTTCTTTCGTCAAATCTTAAAAAGAATCTGTATTCACTGCAAAACAGACAGCAGGTCAACTTCTATATTATTGCCATAAAATACGACCTGAACAACTGTGGGAAACCATCGTTGTTGATATACCGCAGATAAAACCTATGGTAGAACAATATCTGTCTGAAATGGAATAGGACTATTCTGTTGGTTCTCTATAGGGACCATTCTCCTCTTGTTAACGATATTCGATGCCCGTGGTGGCGTTGAACAGGAGCGAAGCGACTTCTTCGGTGCTGGTCTCGTCAAAGCCGCCTGCAGTGCGCACCTTGCAGGATCCGTGCACCTCTTGGGCACCGGTGAAGCGGATGAGCTCGCATACATTGTCGGGACGCACGCCACTGCCGGCCAGGATGGTGATGCGCCCGCCAGCTTGCTCTACCAGTTGCTTGAGCACCTCCTTGCCTTCCAGGGCGGTGTCGTGACATCCCGAGGTCAGGATTCTGCGACAACCGCAGGCAATGACCTCTTCCAACGCCTTCGACCAATCCTTGCAACGGTCGAAAGCACGGTGGAAGGTGACGGGAATAGGGGCCGCCGCCTCCACGAATCGACGGGTGAGGCCTGTGTCAATGCTGCCGTCTTCGTGGAGAAAACCCACCACGATGCCTGCCACGCCGAGCTCTTTGCAGACGCGTACGTCTTCCAGCATGTTCTGGATTTCCAACTCGTTATAGACGAAGTTGCCCGGGCGCGGCCGGATGAGGACGAAGACTCTGAGGTGGAGCTCCTCCACACATTGCTGGATGGTGGCGTAGGATGGGGTGGTGCCGCCCTCGTTCAGGTTCTGGCACAACTCAATACGGGTGGCGCCCGCCGCTTGGGCATTGGCCGCCGACTGGATGCTGTTGCAACAGATTTCGATATCCATTAGTAGTTCTCTGTTAATTCCCCGCGCAGGGACATTTTCAATAATTTGCGGATGGTGTTCAGAGGGTATCCTTCACCGAAGAGATACATCAGCTTGGTGAGGGCCGCCTCTGTGGTCATGTCACTGCCGGAGGTCACCCCGATGTCTGCGAGGTGCTTGCCCGTGGCGTAACGCTGCATCTCCACGCCGCCACCGCCCTTGCATTGGGAGATGTTGACGAGGATGATGCCCCGGTCGATGGCATCCTTGAGGATGTTGAGGAAGTCGGGCGATGTGGGTGCATTGCCCACGCCGAAGGTCTCCAACACGACGGCCTGCAGACCGTCCGTGTGCAGCATCGCCTCCATGGTGGCCAGGTTGATGCCGGGGAACAGTTTGATAAGACCAACATTGGTGCTCATCTTGTGATGGGCAATGAAGGTGTCAGGCACACTGCGTGGGAGCAAGTACTGCTCGTTGTAGGTGATCTCCGTGCCGACGTTGGCCAAATGAGGGTAGTTGGGCGAATGGAATGCATTGAAACTGGCGGCGTCATCTTTGTAGATGCGGTTGCCGCGGAAGAGAGCTGTCTGGAAGAAAAGGCAGACCTCGTTCAAGGTGGGGCGCCCATCCTTCCGGTCGGCGGCAAAACCGATGGCGTTCAGGATGTTGCGACGACCGTCTGTACGCAATACACCTAACGGCAACTGCGAACCCGTGATGATGACCGGCTTGTCGAGGTTCTCCAACAGAAAACTCAGCGCCGAGGAGGTGTAGGCCATCGTGTCCGTGCCGTGCAACACCACAAAGCCGTCATAGTTTTCATACTCAGCCTCAATGATGTCCACCAAACGAAGCCAGAACTGCGGGTTGGTGTCCGACGAGTCAATGAGTGGCAACAGACTTTGGAAGGTGATGTCACACTCCAACAGGTCCAACATGGGCAACAGCTGCCGTATGTTCTTGAATTCAAAAGGCTTTAACGCCTTGTCTTCCGGGTCCATCATCATGCCGATGGTTCCGCCGGTGTAGATAACCAGTACTTTAGGTCTCTCCATGTCTTATAATGATGCTGTGTTTTACTTCTAGAAATCGCGCGGCAAAAGTACTCAAAAATTCTCCAACTTATATAAAAAAGAGGAATTAAATACTTGTGCTGTGAACAAAAAAAAAGCACAACCATCAGTTGTGCTTTTTTGGTAGCGAGTAGGAGATTCGAACTCCTGATCTTCAGGATGAAAACCTGACGTCCTGGGCCAACTAGACGAACTCGCCATCAGTGTCAAAAATTGACGCAGCAAAAATAGTCTTTTTTTTGATACAAACAACCACCTTTTAGATTTTTTTTCTAAGGCAGGTCTTTGTCTTGTTCGAATCTGAATCCCAGACGTTTACCAGTCTGTATGCGATTCTGATCCTCAATTTCCAACATGTCGTCCACCGTGATGATTTTGGTTTTTTCGTAGTCAGGAACCAGCAAATCGAAATTGATGGTGTAGATGATCGCAGACTTGAGGATGTCGGAGACGGTCTCTTTGTTGATCTGGTTGACACTGAAGTTATTCAGCACCTTGGCCAGCTCGCGCTTGCCTTCGATATAGTAGTGCCCCTCTTTGTTGATCAGAATACGCCCGATCATATATCCTAAATCGTTGATGCGGTTGTATTCAAAAGAATCACGCAGAAAGTTGAAAATCTGAATCATGCCGCAATACGAACGGGTCTTGTCCTCCCGGATGTAAGGGGTCTTCATCACCTCATGCTCCCGTGAGAACTCAAAAATGTTGCTGTGCATCATGAAAATCAGCACATCACCGGCAAACTGCAGCTGAAACTGATACTGATTCTTGTTTTTGTACAATACCGAAACGTTCTTGTGCTCGTCCGCATAATGGTCCCGGTAAAACTCTTCAAATCCCTTGGCGCACTCTTTGAACAGTTTCATGGTCTCCAAAGTGACTCCGAAGATGTCTTGTTTCAACTGCCCCTTCGAAATAAGCAGGTTGCATAGATTGTCATCCATTTTTTTCTCTGTTTTTTTGATGCTGCAAAGATATACAAATTATAGGTTTTCACAACGATGCCCTCGATTTTTTTCCCGTATCCGAGTGTTGATAACATGTCGGTAAAAAATCGTGAACAAGGTGTTGCGAATATCTAAAAAAAATGTATTTTAGTCTTTTATTTTGAATTAATATAATCAATTGATAATTAGCTTCTTACACAAACTGTTTTTGCGAAAATTATGACTGAAGAAGAAAATTTAGGAGAGAAAATTGTACAGGTAAACATTGAAAACCAGATGAAGACGGCCTATATCGACTATTCGATGTCGGTGATCGTCTCCCGTGCCCTGCCGGACGTGCGCGACGGCTTGAAGCCGGTGCAACGCCGTATCATCTATGCGATGTGGGATAACAATATTATTTCCACTCAACCTTATAAGAAATCCGCCAGAATCGTGGGCGAAGTGCTGGGTAAATATCACCCGCACGGCGACATGGCCGTCTATGATGCTATGGTCCGTATGGCCCAGCCATGGTCACTGCGCTATCCCTTTGTGGACGGCCAGGGTAACTTCGGCTCTGTGGACGGCGACAGCCCCGCAGCCATGCGTTACACCGAAGCCCGCCTCCGCAAGTCTGCCGAAGATATGGTGGCGGACATTGAGAAGGATACCGTCGACATGACGCTCAACTTCGATGACTCCATCCCCGAACCGACGGTGCTTCCCTCCAAAATCCCAAACCTGCTCGTCAACGGCGCCTCCGGCATCGCGGTGGGTATGGCCACCAACATGGCTCCCCACAACCTCGGCGAGGTGTGCGACGGTATCTGCGCCTATATCGACAATAAAGAGATCTCCATTCCGGAACTG
>JAFYEU010000109.1 GCA_017544105.1 Bacteroidales bacterium | reverse complement strand
GGAATAGAACTCCACGGCCCTGCGGTTGTTTTTAAAAGTGCTGCCGGTGCACTGGACGATGCCGCCGCTGGTGAGCCACTCGTTCCCCGCGAGGCCGGTCTTTATGGCGCAGTGGGCGTTCTCGATGGTGGCGTTGTTGCGCAGGATGACGGTGCCCTGGTTGGAGGCGGTTTGGTGCTGGGTGCGGTCGCCCACCACCTCAATGCCCTGCCACATTTCCCCGGCGCAGGCGGAAGTTAGCGTGCCCCCATCCACGATGAGCTTGCCCCCGGGACGCACGATAAGACGAGCATGGTCGGTACAGTGGATGGTGGTGGTGATGGTGAGGACAGCGCCGGTTTCTATCGTGACGGTGTGGGCCAGAGATCGTTCAATGTCCCAAAGCGAATTTTGGGTTATGGAGAGGTCTTGCAGGACGACCAGTTGGTGCCCAATGCCTGTCGAAAGAATCGGATTCAGTTGTTTTTCCCGTATGGTTTCACCATCAAAACAAATCCGTACCTTCACCCAATTGCCCGTTGCCTGGTATATAGGACGGATCACCACTGTGGAAGTGCCTTGTCCTGAAACAATGGCCATATGAGGGTTGGTTTCCCATATAATCTCATACCCTTCCGGCACATTGCCTGAAAGCGTATAAGTATATTCGTTGCACAATTGCAAGGTTGACGGACCTGAAATGGAATATTCGGTTCCATATATTTTTGCTTCCGCTACTGCTAGGAAGGCGTTCACCATACCATAGCCCATTGTGTCACAAAATGTCCCATTGGGATGGCCGTTCATATTCGAGTAGTTATATCCTCCTACCTTCTGCGCTGTCTTCTCGAGGATTTCTTTCACCTGGCTATGGGTCAGTTCCGGATTGACAGAAAGGATAAGAGCTGCTACACCTGCCACATGAGGACAGGCTGCGGAAGTGCCATTGAAGTTTGGATTGTAGTTGCCTGACAACAAGCCATTAACGCCCATGCGGTCAATGGTATATACATGTGTGCCTGGAGCCACAAGGCTTAACTTGAAGCCATAAGAACTTGCAAAAACAGGTTGGTTGTCAGGCCAAGGCTCACAATTTTCGGGCGCTAGAAAATGTTTCCCAGCCCGTTTGCCACACCTATCCACAGCTCCCACAGGAATAATACCATCAACATCCGGACATTCAACAGAAGAGGTGTTCCCATTTCCTGATGAGAATACGATAACACATCCTTTGCTATTTCTTCCATACTGAAGAGCTTCTTTAAAGGCGATTTTCAATGGACTAAAATCATTTATTTGCCATGAATTACTTAAAATATCGGCTTTTCCAACGTCCCAGGCATATTTAATGGCTCTAGATATTCTTCTGTGACTGAAATCAATTGTTGAAATGTCTCTTGAAATTCTAATTGGAATAATCAATACATTAGGAGCAATGCCTGCAATACCAATATTGTTATGACTGGACGCGATGATACCTGCACAAGCTTGGCCATGCCATTGAGAAGAATTATAAGGTGCGCCATGATTCCAAATCGGGAACCCAGCTAATACCCTACTTGTTCCTGTGGCATTTTGTAAATCTTCATGCTGTTCTACGCCAACGTCAATTACCGCAACTCTTATGCTGTCTCCAACGTTGTTGTTGTAGTATTGCAAGAACTCCCATGCTTTTTCTGCTTTTATGTCTACTCCTGGGACTCCATCATCTTGGCCAGTATTATTTAACGACCATTGTTCACCATAATGGGTGTCATTTGTGGTCAGTGTTAATTCGCTATAAAAGTTAGGAAGAGAGTATTCTACATACAAAGTGTCGTGCAAACCATTGGCTATTTGTATTAAATCGTTCTCATTGTTGCAAACAATTTTATAGTCATTATTGTCCGTGTCGAAAGTTAATGTAATATTGCTATAATTTGATAGGCGGGGTAGTAGATATGTGTTGTATAGTAGTTCATTTTTGAGACGTACATAAATTTCATTTCGAAGCCATAGTCGTCTTCCATTTGCTTTTTTTGCATATGTTATAAAAGCTATGTCAGAAGGATTAGGACAAATATTTGTTATCAATTGGTTTATGGTTGTTCTTTTGAGTTTTTCACTAATAATGATGATGTTATCATCATCCTCTACATAACTCACAGTATCTGTTTCGTCAGAAAAAAAATCTAAAACATTTTCTACGATTATGTCGAAATTATTTATGTTTGAAATAATAATGTTAACAGAAGAAGTGTCTTCTTGCCAATAGTACTTCACGTTGTCAACACAATAATAATTGTTTTGAGCAACGAGACTTTGGAGAGATACCAACAAAAAAGTTATAATTGAAAGATTTTTTTTCATGATTAATCTTTTTTTGTGATACAGGATAATTTATAAAAAAACCAATCCCCATTCGGTGAATAAACTGTGTCATTAACGAAACTTGTCACGTGACCACATGAGTGGTGTTGTTTAAGTTGAACTTTTACAAGTGTTGGTTCATTTGTTTTGTATTCTGTTGGCACATCTCCACAAATTTTATAGTGGAAATAAGGGTAAATATTGTCGGAAACTGTTTGCAAAAGTATGCTGTCAGGAATATTTAGTGGCACAACATGCGCAACAATTTCATAATAATGTTTGTTGCACCAGTTTTGAGACTGGTATGGTTCTCTCAAATACACCAATTTATAAGTTTCTGCCGATTCACAGTTTGTTTTAACGCATGATGAAAGTCCGATTCCTGATAGAAGTGATACCAGAATTAGCCCTAATCTTAATATTTTTTTCATAACTATTGGGGACTTCTATTTTTTACTTCTTCGCGCTGCCGCCGACCTTGATGCGAAGTCCGTTAAACATCAAAATAGGCAAATGACGCCGCAAAATTAATTCCTTTTTGAACCTCCATCGATTAACTTTTCAATTTCTTTTCTCTCCTGTCTTGCGAGGCCCGTTATACATGGCAGGAAAGAAATAGTGCTGCAAAAATAAGCATTTCGCCCACAAAAAACCAATTTTTTTATTTTTTTTTGAAAAAAAGCAATTATGCCAATATGCCAAAATTTTTGGAGAAATCCCGACTTTGCGAGGGTGCGTTATGCCAAATGCCGAAATTTTTCCGTGAAAAACAGGCTTTATGCCGTAATTATGCCGAAAATTTTGAATGCCTTGTGAGGGATAAAGGCAGTGAGAGGGAATAAATGGAGTGGATTCCGGAGGATTTTGGCTCATGGAGAGCAGAAGCAGTTTTGATTGGAACTTGAATACGGAAAAATGGGGGGAGGGGTTTGTTATTATAACTTTTGACAACACACCCCGGCAGGGTGCAGCCATCAGCCATGTCGTTGCGCAAAGTGCTGCCGGCGCTCTGGTTGGCGGCGTTCTGGTGCCGGGTGCGGTCGCCCACCACCTCGATGCCCTGCCACATCTCGCCGGGACAGGCGCTGGTCAGCGTGCCGCCATCCACGATAAGCGTGTCCCCGGGACGCACGATGAGGCGGGCTTGTGGAACAAAAGAAAGAGTGCAAGTTACAGTTAATGTGGCTCCTGAATCAACAATCATATTACACGACACCCAAGTTCTAATATCATCGGGATAATAGGTATCTTCATGAAGCGTGCAAAGAATAGGGGAAGAAACGATTACAGCTCTCTCTTTACGATACGGGAGAGCAGTGGTGTGCGGAGTACGTCGGGGAGGAGGCAGGAAAGGGCGAGACTCAGGGGGTTGATGATGATGTGCCGTTTGCCTTTCAGGGTCTGCCGGATACACTTTCGAGCTATGCTCTTGGTGCTTTTGAGGGTGGCCTTGCCCCAGAAGCCCTGTCGCTGGATGCGGGCGGTTACCTCCTCGTTGGTGGCCATGGCGCCGGGGGAGGCAATGCTGACGGAGACCCCCGTGTCTTTTAGTTCTTCGCGCAGGCCTAAGGAGAAACTCCAGAGGAATGCCTTGGAGGCGGGATAGACGGTCTTGTAGGCGGTGGGGTTGTGGGCGGCCATGCTGCCGATGTTCAGGATGTAGGCCCGAGGTTGCCGTTTCAGGTTGGGCAGCAGCTGGTGGGTCAGCAGGGTGGTGGCGCGTATGTTGAGGTCGAGGATGTTCTCCAGATAGTCGGTCGGGGCCTCCTCGAAGGTTCGAGTGCCGCCCATGCCGGCGTTGTTGACAAGCATGAAGAGGTCGTAGTGTGCGTTGAGGTCAGCGGTCAGGGCGAGCACCTCCTCACGACGGGTCAGGTCGGCGATGCGGGCCACCGCGGGGATGCCGTAGCGGTCATGTAGCTCTTCGGCGACGCTCTCCACGCGCGGGTTGGTGCCGGTGAGGATGAGGCTGCAGCCCCGCCGCGCCAGCTCCTCGGCCAGCTCGCGCCCCAGTCCGCGCGAGGCGCCCGTGACCAATGCGTATGCGTTCGGAGTGCTCATCTCTTCCTCCTATTCAATGTCTTTGTGATAACATCTGCGGCGGATAATGACCTCGCCGCCATATTTCTTCCACACCAAGGCAGCGGGATTGTCCTCCAGCTGCTGGGAGGCGATGGCATACTGATAACCTTTTTTGAGAAAGGCCTCGTGCAGCTGCTTGTGATAGAGCACGTGGATGCCGCTGTTGAAGTACTCCGGCGCCACGCCCGTGAGGAACATGTCCACCAGGTCGTTCTTGCGGCGCGCCTGCACGATATGCCACCATCCGAAGGGCAACAGCGAGCCGTTGGCCTTCTGGAAGGCCTTGCTCAGGGAGGGCAGGCACATGGCCAACCCCACGGGCTGGTCGTGCTCGTCCACGATGAGCGACACCAGGTCGAGGTCGGCGATGATGAAGTTGTTGTTGATCTCCCACTCGATCTCTTCGTCTGTCAGCGGGATGAAGTTGTAGATGTTGGCATAGCTCCGGTTCAGCAGCTGGAAGAACTTGCGGCCGTTGACGCGCAGTTCCGCCTTGCTGCGACTGGGCTTGAGTCTGACGTGGTATTTCTCCGTCACCAGTTTGCAGAGCCTGTTGAAACGCTCCGGCACTTCGCCCACCGGCACTTTGTATTGGATGTAGTCCACCTCTTTCTCGAAGCGGAGGTCGTTCTCGAGGATGGCCGGGTAGTAGGGGAAGTTGTAGTCGCCCGTGATGGAGGGGATCTGGTCGAAGCCGTCCACCAGCATGGCTTGTCGCTGCATGTTGGAGAAGCGGGAGGGGCCGCAGATCTCGGTCATGCCTTGTGCTTTGCCCCACTCCTCGACAGTCTTCAGCAGCAGGCGGGCCACCTCGGGGTTGTCGATGAAGTCGAGCCATCCAAAGCGCACGCGCCGTTGGCCTTTGAGCTCATTGCATTTGCGGTTGACGATGCCGGCCACGCGCCCCACCACCTCCTGGCCGTCGTAGCAGAGCCAGTATTTGACATCGCAGAACTTCAGGGCCGGGTGGCGATACATCTCCACAAGTTCGCCCTTCTCAAGGGTCGGGACATAGTAGGGGCAGCCATGGTACAGTTTCTTCGGAAACTGGACGAACAGTTTCTTTTCTTTCTTGGTAGTGACTTCGCGAACTTCCATAATCGGCTAGTGTTGAGAACAGGCCGCAAATATAAAAAATTATTTGGATTGGTTGTGTGTTAAAAATACACAAGCTGTCTGGGACGACATTGTAAAGAGACAACAGATAGGTTCTTGGGGAGTTGAAGATATTAATGACTGGGGCACCATCCCTCTCCAGACTGCACTGCGTTTAGTCTGGGGTTAATGAGATTACGTCTCTCCAAGACGTTGTAGGATAGCATAAAGATGGTGAGTCGGCTCATTATCGGAGACAGGAATGCCCATGTTCTCGATGACAACAAGTGCTAATCTGTATTCCCTGCAAAGCAAACAGCAGATCAACTTCTATATCATTACCTTATTTCAAGATGCTTGCGTCTCCGCTTTATCTCAGCGCGGCGGAGCCCAGGAGGGCGGCGTCGTTGGAGGGGAGGTGCGAGAGTTCGAGCTTTACCTTGCCCTTGTAGAGGAAGAGCAGGTTCTCCTCGAAGTACTTTCTCAGCGGTTTCATGAGGATCTCGCCCACCTGCGTCGGGCCTCCGAAGAGGAAGATGCCCTCGGGCTCGGAGAAGGCGACGGCGTTGGCCAGGGCGAAGCCGAGCCAGTAGGCGGTCTTGTCGTAGGCGGCCAGTGCTGCCTTGTCGCCTTGTGCGGCCAGCTCGCCGACCTGCTTGCAGGTGATGGCCTTCTGCTCGTCGGTGGGCTCGGCGCCGTGCATCTCGGCGTAGGCCTCCAGGTAGTTGCGGCAGATGGCGCCCGCCGCGGCGTAGGTCTCCAGACAGCCCACGCGCCCGCAGCCGCATTGGCGGCCCCGCGTGTCGACGATGACGTGGCCTAGCTCGCCGGCGAAGCCATGGACACCACGCAGCACCTGTCCGTCGATGACGATGCCGCTGCCCACGCCCGTGCCGAGAGTATAGACGATGAAGTTGGTCATGCCCTTGGCACCGCCATAGACCATCTCGCCCAAGGCGGCGGCGTTGGCGTAGTTGTCCAAGGCCGACGGCACACCCAACGCCTCCGTGATCATCTGGCAGATGGGTATCCGCTCCTTGATGCGGAGGTTGACGGTGTTCTCCTCAATGCAGCCTGTCTCATAGCTGCTGTTGGGCGAGCCGATGCCGACCCGCTCGATGGCCTCCACGCCGCAGTCGGCCATGACCTTGCGGATGGCCTCCACGATGTCGGCGATATAGGGTTTGCTCTCGGTGTATTGCTGGGTGGGAAGGGTCTCCTTGCCCACGATGCGTCCGTCGTCGCGGACCAGTCCGATGACCGTGTTGGTGGCACCGATGTCGATGCCGATGGCGTAGGTATGCATAGTCTTAGCGTTTTATGTTTCGTTTGTTGAGGGCGGCCCTGTAGCGGGCGGCGTTCTGGGCATGCACGGCCGGCGAGGCCGTGAAGTTATGATAGCCCGAGAAGTCCTCCTTGGCGCACATGTAGAGGTAGTCGTGATGACGGTAGTGCAGCACGGAGTCCAGGGTGGAGGCCTCGGGGATGCGGATGGGCCCCGGCGGCAATCCCCGGTATTTGTAGGTGTTGTAGGGGGAGTCCACCTGCAGGTCGGCATTCAGGATGCGCTGCCGTGTGAAGTCGCCCAAGGCGAACTTGACGGTCGGGTCCGACTGCAGCAGCATGTCCTTGTGCAATCGGTTGATGTAGAGTCCGGCGATGATGCTCTTCTCGGCGGGCTTCCGGTTCTCTTCCTCCACGATGGAGGCGAGTGTGGCCACCTCAGCGGGCGTCAACCCGATGGAGTCGGCCAACTGCTTCCGCTTCTCTGTCCAGAACTTCTGATACTCTGCATACATCTTCTCGAAGAACTCCTGGGCGGTGATGTCGTAGTAGATCTGGTAGCTGTTGGGGATGAAGGCGGAGGGCAAGGTGTAAGGCGTGAACCCATATTGTTGGAGGAAGGCGGTGTCTTGTAGCAGGGCGGCCAGCTCCTCCTTCTCGAAGAAGAACTTGCCGTCGGTCTTCTGCACCAGCTGGTCGACGGTGCGGAGGTTGTTGAAGGTGAAGTCCACGGGGTAGTGCTGTCCGCGGCGCAGCAGCCGCACCAGCTGGATGTTGCTGCTGCCTGGCTCGATGGTGTATTTGCCGGTGCGGGGCGTCTTGAAGCGCATGAGACGGCAGGTCCACTGGAAGGTCTTCCCGTTTTTCAGGATCTGCTGCTCGTCCAGTTGGGCTTGCAACTGCTCCATGGTGGTCTGCTGGGGCACCAGGAGTCGGGTGTTTTCCGTCACGGCGGTGTTGTTGGCCAAGAGCACGTAGGCGGCGGCTCCGATGGTGGCAATGCCCAGGAGTAGCAGACAGAGTAGGGTGATGAGGAGTTTCTTTTTCATCGTGTCAGTCTAATAGTCGTTTGATGATGCGCAATTGGTGGGTGTAGCGGCGCAGTCCTTGGTGGAAGATGCCGGTCTCGTCGAGAGTGTTGATCTGGACGCAGCCGCTGGCATGGATGATCTGCTGGTAGCCGCAGACGATGCCGGTATGCACAATGTTGCCCTCCTCATTCTGGAAGAAGGCTACGTCGCCGATGCGGGTCTCTTGGATGAAGTCGACGGTCTCACCGATGTTCACCTGCTGGGAGGCGTCGCGGGGCAGCTGGATGCCGAGGCACGCGAAGACGTTCTGCACGAAGCCTGAGCAGTCGATGCCGGCGGGGGTTCTGCCACCCCACAGGTAGGGGGCGTTGAGGTATTGGAAGGCGATGGAGAGCAGCCGTTCCTGTTGTTCGGTGACACCTTCGTGCTGCGGAAGGGGTTTCGCTTCCGGGAGCTCTACCGCGAAGGTGCGTCCGCCCAGCTGGAAGATGCCGTCGTGGGGCAGCGGGAACTGGGAAGCTAACGCGATGGGGAAGATGACGCTGGTGACCATGTCGCGGAGGTACAGGAAGGTGCGGTCCACGCGGTGGCGCGGAGACTCCTCATAGGCCGAGAACTCCGCTTCGGGCATCTCGGTGTGTTGCTTGGCGCTGATCCATCCTTCGTAGCCACAGTCGGTGGTGCAGATGCGCAGCCAGTCGCGGGTGGCTTCCAAGATGGAGTAGGTCTCTCCGAACAGCAGCTGGGAGACCATCTCCGATGCGTGGCTGTCGGCGGCGCGCATGGGTACCGCCAGTTGCAAACAGACTCCGTAGTTCATAGTGCCTGGATTTAGAAGGGCAGGTCGTCGGTCATGCCGCTGTCGGTGAAGGTGTCCTCGTCGGGCATGTCAGGCAAGGTGTTGGCGGGAGCGCTGGGGATGTATGCGGGCTGGGTGGCTGCTGGCGCTGCCGGAGGGGGAGTGGTCTGCATGTAGCCCGCCGGCATGGTCGGGATCTGTGGCTCTGCTGCCGGCTCCAGCTTCCACGCTTTCACGTCGGTGTACCACTTGCCGTTGAACTCGCGCGACTCCAAGTCGAAGGAGACCTTCACCAACTGGCCCTCCGCAAACTGATTCAACATGTCGGTCTTGTCGCCCCAGAGGTTGGCGCATATCTTGCGGGGATACTGTTCTTGGGTTTCAATGACGAACTCCTGTTTCATCCAGTTGTTGCCAGTCTTGCTGACGCCTTGCTGTACAGCCAATTTTTGTATGAGCTTACCTGTGATTTCTAATGACATAGTATAAGTATATGATTGTGTTAATATTTATGTTATTTGTCTTTCTTTTTGCCAAAAAGATTGATGTAGCGACTCGGATGGGCTTGGAAGTCTTTGAGGAGGGTGTTGAGTTGCTCCACCGTGCTGTTGATGTTGCGGTAGAGGGAGTCGTTGTTCATCAGCTGGCCCACGGTGCCGTCGCCTTTTTCAATGCTGGTGGTGATGGCGTTGAGGTGGGTGATGGTCTGTTGGGCGTCATTGATGAGGGTGCTGACGTTGCTCTTGGCGATGGAGTCGGAGATGTTGTCGAAGTTCTGGATGATGGTGTTGATCTTCGGGGTCGCGGCGTTGAGGGCGGTGGCGAGTTCGTTGAGTTTGCCGACGGCATTGGAGACTTTGGCCTCATTGTTGGCCAGCAGGTTGTTGAGGTGCTGGGTGGAGGCCTCCAGGTTGACGAGGGTGCTCTTGAGCATGAGGGCGCCGTTCTGGCTGTCGCTGGGCCGGAAGGTCTCGCGCAGGGAGAGGCCGATGGTGTCCACGGAGGCGAGGACGCTCTGGAGTTGTCCTTTGAGATCGTCCAGCCCGTCGGTCAGGCCACCGCCTTGGAGCCCGCAGGCGAGGGTGTCACCGTTTTTGGCCATGGTGGAGGAGGTGCCCATCACCACATTGACGGCCACGCCGCCCAACACGTCGGTCTGGGCTACCAGGAACTTGGAGTCGGCGGGGATGTCCAGCTTCTCGGTGACGAGGAACTCGGCGCAGATGCGGATGGGGTTGCTGCTCAGCAGCGAGATGTTGGTCACCTTGCCGATGGGGTAGCCGTTCAGCAGCAGGTTGGTGCTCTCGTGGAGCCCGCCGATGTCCTCAAAGACTCCGTAGTAGTACTGCTTGTGTCCAAAAATCTTGATCCCTTTCAGGAACTTGATGCCCACGTAGAGGATGGACAGGGCGATGATGGCGAAGATGGCCACCTTGATGTTGCGGGCTGTGTTGTTGGCGTATTGCTGTTTTTTCTCTTTATTGCTCATGATCAGAGATTCTTCGTTTTTACTACTTGTATGCTGTTTATGCCAGTTTCAGTTTGAGACGGCTCAGTAAATCTAATTACGTATGACGAATCCAATTCGTTAAAAACAATTTTATCTCCAGCAGCAGAATAGAAGTATTCTGGTTGAGCTGAAATAGTTATCAAACATGTTAGGTAAAAAATAAGCAAAGAAGTTTTTTTCATGGTTTACTATTGTTGTAAAACCTTAAAATGATAATATCGGACAAAATCTACACTTGGATTTATCCCCCTATACCTAAGAAAAATGTCGTTGTCTTGCCTTGTGATCTCAAATATAAAAAAATCACCCACTTTTGACACATCCGAGCTCTTGCCAATTCCAATAATTTTTAGTGTTGAATCCCCCAACATTTCGTATTCATAATAATTGTTGTCATCAAACAAAACATAAAGACCCTGTCTATGACAATCTCCTGTTACCGTCGAATAAAACAAATTATTGTTATAAAATTCAAGTTTTATAACATATTTATCTTCAGAACACAGCCATGTTTCCGTTGGTTCGGGTTTACAACCAAGAATAAATGTGCTCAATAATATAAGTATCACAATTTTAATATAAATATTCATTTTCTTAACATTTTTAGCCTTCCATCGATTAACTTTTCAAATCCTCCCTCTCCTGTCTTGCGAGGCCCGTTATGCATGATAGGGAAAGAATGGTGCTGCAAAGATACTATTTTTTCAGCAGCGCATTCGCTTCGGCGACGGTTATTTTTTTATCCCCGTGGAAGGCTATGAGGAATGCATCGGGGTAGAGCTTCTTCACCTCTTTCAGGATGGCGGACGCCTCCGCCTGCGTGGGCTCGTCACCCGCCGTGTACTTCCACAATGAGTTCTCAAAATAACAGTTGACCTCCGGAATGTTGCGGAACTTCGAGTCGGTGAGGGCGATCTTCTTGGGCGAGCTCAGGAACTGGACCTTGAAGTGCACATCGTTGTGGAATTTTTTTTCGGTGATGGTCGGGGTGATGACAGGCTTTTCTTCTTTTTCTTTCTCGTTCTCCGTGACGGTGGAGGGGGTCTCCGCGGGCTCGGTGGATACCAGCGGGGTTGCCGGCGTGCTCTCCAAATGATGGTTGGTGACGGTGTTGTAATATTCCACAAAGCCCTTGTAGATGGCGGTGGCCATCTGGTTTTGGTTGGCGTCTTGGATCAGGTATCGCTCATTCTCCAGGTTGCTCAAGAATCCTAGTTCGATGAGGATGCTGGGCATAGCCACCTTGTAGAGTACCCAGAAGCCGGCCTGTTTGATGCCGCGGTCCACGAAGTGGTTGGTGCTGACCATGTTCCTTTGAACCTTGTTGGCCAGCAGGATGGAGTTGGACAGGTAGGCGTTGGAATAGAGCGAAAAGATGATGCTGGCTTCCGGCGAGTTGGGGTTATAACCCTCGTAGTTGTTCTCGTAGTTCTTCTCCTTCAGCATGGCGGCATTCTCGGTGCGCGCCACCGCGAGGTTGGCTTCACTCTTGTGCAAGCCCATCACCCACGTCTCGGTGCCGCCGGCAGAATGGTTCTCGGCCGCGTTGCAGTGGATGGAGATGAACAGGTCCGCCTTGTTGGTGTTGGCAATCTGCGCCCGGCGGTACAACTCCACGAAGACATCCGTCTTGCGCGTGTAGATGACCTTCACATTCGGGCAGTTGTCGGTGATCAGCTTGCCCAGCTTCAGCGCGGTGGAGAGGCACACATCCTTCTCCTTGGAACGGGCGCCCAGACAGCCGGAGTCATGACCGCCATGCCCCGCGTCGATGACCACCTTGAACGGTTTCTGCTCTGTTTGGCCGCAGAGCACCCCGCCCATAAAAAATATCACCCAACACAATAAGAGCCCTATTTTTTTGTTCATAGTTCTGAAACTTTAAGTATTTTTGCCGTTTTAAATATTTTAGCAAAAGTATATTAATTACACTAATAAACTCGTTCTTGGAGAAAAAATTATACACAAGCGATTTTTTATATTTCAGGGGGGTATTGCTATGCCTTCTTCTGACCTTTTGGGTGTCGTTTGTGTATGCGCAGCGACCTATCAGGCGGAAGCCCCCGCAACAGGCAGACTCGTCTATGGTGGCGCCACGTCTGGACAGCCTGCAGCTGGACTCTCTCCTCAAGGCGGCCAACAACACCAAGAAACTGTCGCCGAATGCCATCAGCCAGATCGTCTATTACAGCGCTGCCGACTCCACCGTCAACGATCTGCAGCGTCGCTATACCTATCTCTTCGGCGATGCCGTGGTGAAGTATGAGGATATGGAACTCCGCGCTGACTATATCGAGATCGACTTCCGCAACAACGAGCTCTATGCCTCTGGCGTTCTGGATACCTCCGGACAGCTGACTGGCAACCCTGTCTTCAAGCAGGGCGAGATGGAGTACAAGGCCCACGAGATCAAGTATAACTTCACGACGCACAAAGGCAAGATCAGCCATGTCATCACCACCGAAGACGAAGGCTTTATCCATGGTGAGCAGGTCAAGAAGATGGGCGACAAGGAGGCATTCATCAAGAATGGCAAATATACCACTTGCGATCTGGAGAACCCCCACTATGAGATAGCCTTCACCAAAGCCAAGATCATCCAGCACGACAAGATCGTCATCGGACCGGCCTACTTGAGCTTTACGGGGGTGCCGACCCCGCTGGCGCTGCCCTTCGGCTTCTTCCCGCTGGAGAAGACCCGCCGCTCCGGACTGGTGATGCCCAGCATCGGCGAGTCCTCATCCCTGGGCTTCTATCTGCAGGATCTGGGCTTCTACTTCGGCATCAACGACAACATCGACCTGCTCCTGTCTGCCGATATCTATACCCGTGGCAGCTGGGCAATCAAGGCTCAGTCTGACTACGTCTACCGCTACAAATGCCAGGGTAAGGTCCAGGCGGCCTTCTCCCAGACCTATCTCGGAGAGCGGCTCATCGATTCCACATGGCGTCATTCCAACGACTTCAAGATCTTCTGGAATCACCAGCAGGACGTCAAGTCTCACCCCACCACCCGTTTCAACGCCCACGTGGACGTCGTGAGTTCCAACTACTCCAGATACAATATGACCTCCACCCAAGACTATCTCTCCAACCAATATACTTCCTCCATCAATGTCTCCACCTCTGCCCGCGACTTCTTCTATGTGGATGCTAACCTCTCTTATTCGCAGAACACCGGCACGAAGGCCATCAATATGAAGCTGCCCGACCTCAACATGTCGGTGATACAGTTCTATCCTTTCCGGAAGAGGAACAAGGCTGGCTCTCTGAAATGGTACGACAACATCTCCCTGAAGTGGACCTCCCAGTTTACGGGACAGGTGGACACTTACGACTCGTTGTTCTTCAAGCCCGAGACCTGGGAGAACATTAACGTCGGCATGATGCACACGGTGCCCCTGACCATCCCCATCAAGATTGCCAAGCTCATCAACTGGAACACCACGGTGACGCTGACCGAGAGGTGGTATCTGCAGAACTATACCCGGGATATGACCATCGACAGTGTGGACGACGTGGCTTACGCGGTCGTCAACCGTTACCTCCATCGGGGCTTCTCCGCGCTCCACGACCTGCATGTGTCCTCCAACTTGACCACCAAGATCTATGTGATGTACACCTTCAGGAAAGGAGGACTCTACGCTATCCGCCATGTGGTGACACCCGTGCTCAACCTGACCTATCAGCCGGCATTCAACAAGAGCACCCGCGATCGTTACTTTGACCCTGTCCGGGGCGAGTATGTGGAGTATTCGCGCTATGACGGGGCTATCTTCGGCGCCGGCAACCAGCACACACAAGCGCTGGTGCAACTCTCCTTCGGCAACAACATTGAAATCAAGGTGCGCTCCAAACGCGACACCGTGACCGGATTCAAGAAGATTGCCCTCTTCGACAATCTGAATGTCTCCATGAACTACAACGTGGCGGCCGACTCGCTCAATTGGTCCCGGCTCTCTGTCTCCGGTCGCAGCACCTTGTTCAAGCAGCTCTACCTGACCTTCAACTTCGTCTTCGACCCTTACGTCATCAACGAGTACGGGGTGCGCTGCAACACCACGGAGTGGAAGGCCAACCACCGCCTCTTCCGTCTTTCCTCCACCGACTTCAGCATCGCCCTGAACTGGCGCATCGACCAGAACACCTTCAAACGAAAAACCGACCAGAATGCCTCGGTACAGAGCCCTGCCCGTGCCCACCTGCCCTGGTCGTTCACTTTTAACTATACCTTCACCTACGGCATTGCCGACAATCTCAATTATTATCGGCTGTTAGACACAATACTCTATAACCGCAATATGGTCCATACCCTCAATGTGGTGGGCGACTTCTATGTGACCAAGAAGTGGAAGCTGGGATTCACCACGGGATATGACTTTGTCCAGAAAGACTTCTCCTACACTTCGGTGGATGTCTATCGAGACATGCACTGTTGGGAGATGGAGTTCAGCTGGATACCTTTTGGCTATCGCAAGGGATGGCGTTTCCAAGTCAACGTGAAGGCCAATGTCTTGAAGAATGTGATGAAGATACCGTTGCATCATGATTTCCGTGACAATCTGATGTAATGGCAACGTTAACCCATAACCATAACTAATTGAATAATGATATGAAGCATTTCTGTTTACTGATGATCTTGATGGCCGTTGCGCTGTGCGGGTTTGCACAGCCGGCTGCAGACCGGTTGGCGCAGGTCAAGGACAAAGACTTCCAGGCGTACGATATGGTGACGGTCTTCGACAGCACCTCCGTGATGATGGAGGAGAGTGGTTTGAGCCATGTGTATAGTCATAAACTATGGAAGATACTCACCGACGACGGTGCCCGCGACTTCAACACGGTGAAGATG
>JAFYEU010000108.1 GCA_017544105.1 Bacteroidales bacterium | reverse complement strand
CCAATACTACGCCGCGGAGCTGCATAAAGTTTACGCAAAGCATATCGCCGAAAGCTCCCGGCTCAACATCACTGTCCAAGGCAACAACACCGTGCAGGTTCCCTTGAACGACATCGTGTATATCCGCCACCAGAAAAACTATTCATACTTCTATTTAACCGACGGCAAAACCCTGTGCCAATACATATCCCTGTCCAAGATTGAAGAAAGCATACCGGCAAACACCTTTGTCAGGATCAACAAAAGCACATTGGCAAACATGAAGCACATTGTGCAAACCAGCGTAAAAGACAAAACCGTCACCACCTCCCTCGCAGACCCGCAGACCGGTGAGGCCGTCACGCTGAACCTCTCCCCAGTCTTTGCCGATTCAGCTGCCTCGCTTCTGATAAATAAGGGAAGCATAGAATAATGATTTTTGTATCCACTTTTTTTTGTATTTTTGCGCTTCGTTTATCAAACAACAAATCTCAGAATTATGGCAAACATAGAATTTAACGGCAAGACCTTTGAAATGGACGGTGACGGTTTCATGGTGAAACCCGAGGAATGGACCGAAGATCTGGCAAACGTCATTGCCAAGGAAGACGGCATTAACGAATTGACGGAGAATCATTGGAAAGTGATCCGCTGCATTCGTGAGAACTACGAGGAGAAAGGCATCGCCCCGATGGTGCGCACCATCTGCAAGACGGCTGACCTCAAGTTAAAAGAGATATACGAGCTTTTCCCGCTGGGCCCTGCCAGAGGCGCTTGCCGCGTGGCCGGTCTGCCGAAACCGGAAGGTTGCGTATAGTCGTTTCATCATCTCTTAAGACAACACCATGTACATCATTCAATATATCGCCCTTGCGGCGGTGCTGTTCTGCATTTGCGGACTGTTGACATTTTTCATCAAGATTGTCAGACTGGGCAAACCCAAAGACCTCTCCGAGAAGAGTGGCGACGTGGCGGCCGGTGTGGTGTATGCCAACACCAAGGCCATGATGCCACAGAATAAGGAGTCGGCCTTCCTGCACCTGCCGGAATATGCTGCCGGGATCCTCTTCCACATCGGCAGTTTCATGAGCCTACTGATTTTTGTGCTCTCATTCTTCCCATTCTTCAACAACTGGATCTGTGGGCCTGACAAGATTCACTATCTTATCGCCTTGTTTCCCTTGGCGGGTTGCATTTGCGGCTATATCCTGCTACTGAGACGCTATCTCACCGCTGAAATGCGCAGCTGGTCCAACATCGATGATTATCTTGCCAACTTCCTGACTTCAACTTTCCAATTGATGACCTTGTTATTCCTGGTCTGGCCGGCTTCCCGCACCATCGTCATCCTGTATTATGTCGCCTGCACGTTACTGTTCTGCTATATGCCATTTGGCAAGCTGCGCCATGTGGTCTATTACTTCGCGGCAAGGTATCACCTAGGCTTCTTCTATGGCTGGCGCAATGTTTGGCCGCCCAAGGAATAAAGCGTTTTTATACTTCCTAAAACACATCTCACTATGAAACTAAGCTTTTTAGGCGCAACTGAAGAGGTGACGGGCAGCAAATTCATGCTCACCACCAAAAAAGGCACCAAAATATTGTTGGACTGTGGCATGTACCAAGGCAAGGGATTGGAGACCGACAGTATGAACCGCGACTTGGGCTTTGACCCTGCGGAGATTGACTTCCTGCTGCTCTCGCACGCACACATCGACCATTCGGGCCTTATACCATATATATATAAGAAGGGGTTCAGGGGCAAGGTCTTCTGCACACCTGCCACCCGTGACCTATGTGCCATCATGTTGGCAGACTCGGGTCGTATCCAGGAACAAGATGCCACCCAGTTCAACAAGAAGAAAGACCGCGAGGGCCAGAAGCCCATCGAGCCAATCTACACAGAAAAGGACGCAGCGGAATGCATGTCGCAGTTCATCAGCATCCCCAACATGCTGTCGTTCACCATCACCCCGGAGGTCACCATCCAGTTTATCTGCACGGGACACATGCTGGGCAGTGCCGCCATCTACATCACCTTCAAGGAGGGTCGCAAGACCCGGACCTTGTGCTACACGGGGGATGTGGGGCGCTACGACAAGCACATCCTCCCCGACCCCGAGCCATTTCCGTATGCCGACTACATCATCACCGAGTCCACCTATGGCGACCGGCTGCACTCCACCATCGAGGAGGCTGAGCAGCAGTTGATGATGGTCGTGAAGGATGCCTGCGCCAAACGCAGGGGCAAGTTGCTCATCCCCTCTTTCGCCATCGGCAGAACGCAGGAGATCGTCTATGCCCTGCACCGCCTGAAGCGTGCCGGCAACCTGCCCGACATCGAGTGCTTTGTGGACAGCCCCCTGGCCTTATCCGCCACCAACATCTACCGGCTGCACGACGAAGACTTCAATGAGAACATGCGCGCCTTCATCGAGCGCACCCAAGACCCCTTCGGCTTCGACAAGCTGACCTATGTGCGCACCATCGACGACTCCAAGCGACTCAACACCTACAACCGGCCCTGTATCGTCATCTCCGCCTCAGGCATGATGGAGGCCGGACGTATCAAGCATCACCTGGCCAACAACATCGAAGACCCGAAGACCACCATCCTGTGCGTCGGCTACTGCGCCCCCACCACGTTGGGCGCCAAGATCATGCGCGGCGACAAGAAGGTCTCCATCTTCGGAGAACTGTATGATGTGAAAGCCCATCTGGAACGCATCGACGCCTTCTCCGGCCACGGCGACTATCAAGAGCTCATCCGCTATCTCTCCTGCCAGAAAGGCAACAAGAAACTCCAACGCATCTTCATCGTCCACGGCGAAGGCGACGTACGAAAAGCCTACGCCAAACACCTGCAAGAGGCAGGATTCAAGCAGGCGTATGTGCCGAGGTTCAGGGAAGAGTATGAGTTGGTATAGATTATAGATAATAGTTGTTCAAGGCTAACAGCCAAAGTTCACAGTTAATAGTTATGCGAGACAGAGTGTTGTGGGTGAAAAAAGTTTGGCTTTTGCGAAGAGGGTGGCAAAACTTTATCGTTTTTTGTTTGATAAAAAGAAAGAGCACATTCTGTCAAAACAAATTCTTCGGTCAGGCACAAGTATAGGAGCTAACATTAGAGAGGGATTGTTTGCCCAAAGCCGGAAGGATTTCATAAGTAAAATAAATAAGAAGCCAGTGAAACAGATTTTTGGCTTGAGGTTATCCTTTCATCGGAATATATAACAGAAAAAGAATATGAATCGCTCAAATAAGACAATGATGAACTCATGAAACTACTAACAGCCATCATCAAAACCACCAAATCAAACACTCCACAATAACCTCTAACTATTATCTATTAATTATTATCTATATGAAAAGTACCCTCATCACCGGTGCCCATGGCCAATTGGGAAGATGCCTTCAAGACTTGTTGAAGACGCAGGATGGTTGTCAAGTATATTGCACGGACGTGGACACTTTGGACATCTGCGATGCCGGGCAGATAGAGCGGTTTGTGGAAGCGCACCCCGTGGACATCATCATCAACGCGGCGGCATACACGGCGGTGGACAAAGCCGAAGACGACCAAGAGGCTGCCTACCGCATCAACCGCGACGCCGTACGCAATCTGGCCGAGGTGGCCCAACGCCATCATCTGTTTCTGGTGCACATCTCCACCGACTATGTCTTTGACGGCCACACGAACAGTCCGTACAAAGAAGAGGACACACCGCGTCCTTGTTCCGTCTATGGCAGTTCCAAGCTAGCCGGAGAGGAGACCATGCGCGAGAGCGGCTGCCGGGGTGTCATCATCCGCACCTCCTGGCTCTACTCGGAATATGGGCATAACTTCGTCAAGACCATGCTCCAACTCGGGAAGGAGCGGGAGAGCCTGTCGGTTGTGTACGACCAGCTTGGCGCGCCCACTTATGCGGGCGACTTAGCCCATGCCATCCTGTCATTATGCGAGCAGGCTGACACCATCAAGGGAGTGGAGACACTGCATTTCTCCAACGAGGGTAGCATCAGCTGGTTCGAGTTCGCCAAAACAGCCCTGGAAATAGCAGGGATTTCTTGCACCGTCAGACCCATTTTGACATCAGAATATCCGACAAAAGCGGAAAGACCTCCCTTTTCTCTCTTCAATTTAGGGAAGATCAAAAACAAATATGGGGTGAAAGTGCCCTATTGGAGAGACAGTTTAAGACTGATTGTCAACAAGTTATCTAAATAAAAAATTTTTTTGTCCAAAAAATTAGCACGATAAAAAAAATATTGTATTTTTGCCCGCCTTTACAGCCGAAACATATGCGGCCCAAAAAATGAGGCAAAAAAGCCGTTGTAGCTCAGTGGTAGAGTACATCCTTGGTAAGGATGGGGTCATGAGTTCAACTCTCATCAACGGCTCTACTTTTATGTAGTAAACTAAAGTTATAAACGAAAATTAATAAGCAATGGCAAAAGAAAAATTTGAACGTACTAAACCCCACGTTAACGTGGGTACCATTGGTCACATTGACCACGGCAAGACTACCTTGACCGCCGCCATTACTACTGTTTTGGCCAATCAAGGTCTCTCTGAAGTGAGATCATTTGACTCCATTGACAACGCTCCTGAAGAGAAAGAGAGTGGTATTACCATTAATACTGCT
>JAFYEU010000018.1 GCA_017544105.1 Bacteroidales bacterium | reverse complement strand
TGGTCTGCAGGTCGCGGATGCCCTTGTCAAGGGCGATAGGACCTGTGCCTCCCGCAACCGCCTGCACATACACGTCGGGCATCTTCCCCAACTGACGCAGGTACTCGAAGACCATCGTCTTTTTGGCCTCCACGCGGATAGGATCGATGTTACCCGTGGAGATGAGCACGTTGTTCTTCTCGTGGAAGTCGTTGGCCTCCTTCTTCGCATCACCGTAGTTGCCGTCGCACACGACCACATTCTGGCCGTAGGAGCGAATGGCCGCAACTGAATCGGGACATGCATCGTGGGGCATGAAAACGGTGAACTTGATGCCTGCCTCAGCGAGATAGCGGGCGTAGGCGGTGGCCGTGTTGCCGGTAGAGGCTACACAGAACTCCTTCACACCGTTCTCCTTGAAAAGGGAGGCGGCCAGCGAGGCGGCAATGTCCTTGAAGGTGTTGCTGCCGCCGTTCAGGTCGTTGCGATAGACCATCACTTTGCATTCAACGCCATATTTCTCCCGTGCATATTTCTCCAAGAAATCCCACTCCTCAATAGGAATGGCGCCTTCGCCCAAAGAGACAATGTTCTTTTCGTCCATCACAGGCAAAAAGTCGAAATAGTGATAGAAGTTCTCAGGATGATGCTCCGGTTTCGTTAGCTCCGTTATCTTGTGATAATCAGCCGAATAGACGACATCGGCGCGCTTGCAGCCGCATTTGCACTGCTGGTTCTGCGAAAACCAAGTGGCAAAGTCGGGAATGACTTCGCCACATTGGGTACATTTCAGTTTATATTTGTTCATGTAACTAGTATCTCTTAACTAATAACTCTTAACTACTTGATCAGCGCCATATCCGGCATGGGCTTGTCGTAGTCGCCCTTGGCCAGTCTCTCCTTGATGTCGCGGAAAGCGTTCAGGGTGTAATTCACGTCCTCCATGCTGTGGGCAGCGGTGGGGATGATGCGGAAAATGAGCATTCCCGGAGGAATGACAGGGTATGTGACGATGGAGCAGAAGATGTTGTAGTTCTCGCGGAGGTCAACGGCGATGTTGGCAGCCTGATCCACACCACAATACAAGTGTACCGGGGTGACGCATGCCTCTGCCGGTCCGATCTCGTAACCGAGGTCGCGGAATCCTTTCTGCAGAGCGCGGGTGACTTCCCACAGATGGGCTCTGAGTTGGTCACCCTCCTCGCTGCGGATGATTTCCAAACGTTTCAGGCAGCCGAACACGATGGGCATCGGGAGCGCTTTGGCATACATCTGGGAGCGCATGTTGTAACGCAGGAAGCTGATGATGCTCTTCTCAGAGGCTACGAAGCCGCCGACAGTGGCCATAGATTTAGCGTAGGCGCCGATATAGACGTCAATGTCGTCCATCACGCCGAAGTGCTCGGAGGTTCCTCTGCCGTGAGGACCCATTACGCCGAAGCCGTGGGCATCGTCAATAAGGATGCGGAACTGATATTTCTTCTTGAGGGCCGCAATCTGGTCCAGAATGCCTAGAGCACCGGTCATCCCGAAGACACCCTCAGTGATCAACAGCACGCCGCCATTCTGTTCATCAGCCATTTTGCAAGCCTTGGCCAGCACTTTGTCACAGTCTTGGATGTCGTTGTGGCGGAATTTGATCTTCTTTCCGATGTGCATGCGGATACCATCGCGCAGACAGGCGTGGGCCTCTGCGTCATATACAATGACATCGTGGGGGGATACCAGAGAATCGATGGTGGACATGATGCCCTGATAGCCGAAGTTGAACTCGAAGGCGGCCTCCTTGTGCTCGAACTCAGCCAGCTCTCTCTCTAATTGCTCGTGGAGGGCAGTCTGTCCGGTCATCATACGGCTGCCCATCGGATAGGCCATGCCCCAGCGGGCAGCACCTTCCGCGTCAGCCTTGCGGATCTCGGGATGGTTGGCTAAACCGAGGTAGTTGTTGATGCTCCAGCAGAGCACCTCCTTGCCGTTGAAACGCATGTGCGGGCCAAGCTCGCCTTCCAGTTTCGGGAAAGCAAAATAACCATCTATCTTCTCGCGGTATTGCCCGATCGGACCACCGGATGACTCTTTGATTCTTTCGAAAATGTCTTTCATAAGATTGGTATAATTATGGGTTAATATTAATTTTTTCCTGCTTCCGCCTTCCGCTGCTCTATCTTTTCATACTCCTCGAAGAACTGCGGCAGGTTGAACATGTCGATGCGCTTGTTCAAGATAATCCGATGGTCTTTGTTGTCCATCACGTACATGGCTGGGTTTCCGGTCTCGTAAATGCCGAAGTAGTCCAGATAGTCCATGTTGCCTTTGTTTCCCCCCACGTTGATCCAGGGGTAGTTGTTCTCTTTCACATACTTTTTCCAAACGTTCAGATCGGCATTGTCACCGATGGCATACACGTCGAAGTTGCGCCGACCGATACGCTCCAAGGAGTCATATACCTGACGGAGGTTCTTGGACTCCTTCTTGCAGGTCGGACAGGTCGGGTCATAGAACCAAAGGACGGTGTAAGGCTTGTTGGAACGGTAGGAGGATTTCCAATCGGCTGGATTTTCCGACATGTTGGTGTCCGGTATGATGAGCTCCGGTGCAATCTTTCCAATCAAGGTGGGCTCTAACCGGTTCACCCGCTTCTGGTATTTGGCCAGAATGTCCTCATCTAGCCAATAACACTTGCCAGCCAACTGGTTGGTCTTGGCAATGTGACAGAAAACGGCGTCGTGACCGATGATTTTGTCGGTCTCGAAGTTATAGGAGAGCCAATCCACACAATAGTGGTACATCAGGGTGTCCTTCTCTGTTTTCGCTAAAAACAGGTCGATGTATTTGTTGAGGGTGTCGGCTTCTGTGTGATAGATGAAATTCAGGAAGTAGTCCTTTAACTTCGGCTCAAAGGAGGGGATGTAGATGAAGCGATGGTCGGCCAAGTCCACATTGTCCCAATAGTGGTTCTTGTAGTAGTAGTTCTGCGCCACGCGGTCAATTTCCCCGGTTTCTGTTTTGAATTCCGGCACATCAACCGCTTGGTAAGACTTCTGCATCTTGGAGAATAGATAGTCGGGATGCTTGGCGATGATCTCGTCGTTGATGAAGTGCATCATCTCGTCGTTGAGGCTGACAAGCTTTTGCTGGTAGTAGTCGGCACTGTCTTTCAGCCCGCTTTCTTCAAACCCTTTGCGCTTCTTTCCCCACTCGCTGGCCAACCTCTGTGCCTGGGTGGTCTTGCGCTGGAACTTCAGCATCTCCTCGTTCTCCGGGGAGTTCTTGGTGTAGAAGTTGTCCACATTGCCGGTGGTGTCCAGGTAGTATTCAAAAAACTGGTTGTTGTCGATGATGAAGTTGAGATACAACTTCTTCTTCTCCGAAACCAAGGAATACATGCCGTCATCGTAGGGCTTCTCACCCTTGAACACAAATAGTCCGGGGGATACCGGCGGCAAGGAGTCCTTGATGATCAGCTTGTCGTTGTAGTGGATGACTAAATACAGCAGTTTGTCGGGCGAGTCTTTGATGTGGAAAATAAGCTCGTGACCTTTTTTCGGTACGACATTCTTGCCTCTCTGAGCTTGAAGTTGGCTCAGTGAGAGTACCATGATGAAACCTACGAATAAAAGTATCAGTTTTTTCATAATTGATCAGTTCTTAGGATGCTGTTTAAAAAATGTTTCAAGTTCTTCTAACGTGATTTGTCGTGCGATTATTGCAGAGGTTTGATTGTCTATCAAGAAAATGACCGGTGTGGTCATGATGTCAAAATACTCGATGAAGTCGAGGTTGGCCTCGCCCATGGAGGTACTCAGGTTAATCCAGTCCCATAGTTGGTGTTCATCGGAGAAGGCTTTCCAGCGGTCGTAGTCTTCGTTGACCTCCACGGCGAAGACCTCAAAATCAGCGATGGAGTCCATTCGTTGGTAGATTTCGTGCAGCTGCGGGGTCATCACCTGGCAGTGGTCGCAGTCGGGATCCCAGAACCACAGCACGGTGTAGCGGGTGCTGATGTCCTTGGTGGAGTGGGCCTTGCCTTCGATGTCGTGGGAGACGAGCTCCGGAATCTTGGCGCCGGGGATGATCTTCCGGGCGCGGTCCATCTTGCGCCACACCAGGCGGGCGCGGTCCTCCCGGATCCAGTCATGGCCGTAGTCGTCGTACAGATGCACCAATAAGGGATCGAAGTAGGGGTCTCTCAGGTCTTCAATCGTGGTGAAGATGAAGGCGGTGAGGGGGTCTAAGGTCGAGCAGTTGCAATGGCTCAGCACGGTGTCCACCACAGCCCATTTCTCTTCCAGGGAGATGTCGTAGTCGGTCAAGTACTCGGCAATGGTTCGGAAGAGGTAGGGCGAGACATGCAGCGAGTAGGCGCGATGCAGGTCGTAATAGCGCAGCCATTTTGAGAAGAAGGAGATGTCCACCGTCTGCTTGAGCTGGGAAAAGAAGAGAATGGCCTTGATGTGGTTGAGGTAAGAGTCTGGCGAAGTCTCCAAGGCCACTTGCAGATCTGGAGGGAAGACATGTCCCGTGTTCATCTGCTGGATGAAGCGATGCAGCTCCGCGGTGCTCTCGCCATCCTTGTTTCCCAACACGGTGACGCCCTCTTGGGCATCTGACGGCCAGATGAGGGTGTAGGTGCCTCCGTCGGAGATAAGATCGACAGGGCAACGGAAACGGTGGTCTTCGCTGACGATGGTATAGATGCCTTGCGGCACCAAGCGGTGTTTGCTCTTGAACTTGGCGGTGCCTTTCTTGATGACGGCGCTGTCGATGAGCTGGTAGGTGTCCAGATAGGTGCCCCGCAGGTAGGCTTTCCCCTCAAACGGGAGGTTCTTGACCGTGATGTTGTAGCGGGAGAACCCTTCGACACACTGGGCGTGCAAGGATCCCATCACGCCAAAGAGCAGGAGGCCGGTGATCAACAGGATTCTTTTCATTGGGTAATCTTCTTGATGAAAGTCATGATTTCGGAAGCCAAGGCCTCGGCTTCGGCTTCGGTGGCGGCTTCCGTGTAGATGCGGATGATGGGCTCGGTGTTGGAACTGCGGATGTGCGCCCAACTCTTGGCGAAGTCGATCTTCACCCCGTCGATGCGGGAGACGGACTCGTTGGAGTAGTGCTGTGCGACAGCGTCCAGGATGCTGGGCACCGACATGGTAGGGTCGAGCTCTATCTTGTTCTTGGAGATGTGATAGTCGGGGTATCTCCGGCGCAGCTCCGAGCACTTGCATCTCTCGGCGGCCAGATGCGACAGGAACAGGGCGATGCCCACGAGCGCGTCGCGGCCGTAGTGCAGGGCAGGGTAGATGACGCCTCCATTGCCTTCGCCGCCGATGATGGCGTCCGTCTCTTTCATCTTCTCCACCACATTGACCTCACCCACGGCGGCGGCACTGTAGCTGACGCCATGCCATCCGCTCACGTCACGCAATGCGCGTGAGGAGGAGAGGTTGGAGACGGTGTTGCCCTTCTCGTGCTTCAGGATGTAGTCGGCAACGGCCACGAGG
The DNA here is from genome assembly GCA_017544105.1 of Bacteroidales bacterium. Lineage (GTDB taxonomy): Bacteria > Bacteroidota > Bacteroidia > Bacteroidales > WCHB1-69 > F23-D06. The sequence goes on along the minus strand of JAFYEU010000018.1, from coordinate 2,105 downwards.
GTGTACTCCTCGCCGAACATGGTGCCGTCTTCCTGCAGGATGGCCAAGCGGTCTACGTCGGGATCCACCACGAAGCCCACATCGAAACGACCCTCTTGACGCATCACCCCTGCGATGCCGGTCAGGTTCTCCGGAATCGGCTCGGGCGTGTGCGCGAAGATGCCGTTGGCCTCGCTGTTCAGGACGGTCACGTCGGTGACGCCTAACTGCTCCAACAGCGGGGGCAAGGCTAATGCGCCCGTGGAGTTGATGGTGTCCAAAACAACTCGGAAGTTCGCTTTTGCTATGGCATCCCTGTTGACCAAAGGAAGCGCCAAGATGGCGTCGATATGATGCTGGATGGTGTCGTCAACTTTTTGATATTTACCCAGATGGGAGATGTCGGCATAGTCCACATGGTCCAACTGTGCCGCAAGCTCCAAGAGGTGCCGGCCTTCAGCAGCGGAGATGAACTCGCCCTTCGCATTGAGCAGCTTGAGCGCATTCCACTGCATCGGGTTGTGGCTGCGGTGATGATGATGCCGCCGTCGGCTCCGTATTGCGTCACGGCCATCTCGGTGGTCGGGGTGGTGCTCAGACCAGTGTCTATGACATCCACGCCCATGCTTTGCAGGGTGCCGCACACTAACGTGCTGACCATCTGGCCGGATACGCGGGCGTCGCGACCCACGACCATCATCAGTTTCTCTTTCTTCGTCTGCTCTTTGATCAGGATAGAAAAGGCGGTGGTCAGTTCCATGATGTCAGCGGGCGTGAGGTTGTCCCCGCATCGGCCCCCGATGGTGCCGCGAATGCCTGAAATGGATTTGATAAGTGCCATACAACTATTTTATATAATAGGGCGCAAAAATATAAAAATATCGCTTATCTTGAAAGGTTGCGAGGGTGAAAAATCAAGGGGCTGGAATTCAAGAAAAAATGTATCTTTGCTCCTGCAAAATTCAGGACCGTTCTTTGTCTGATCATGAGCCTCTGCATTGCTTTTTGACGAATAATCACAAAATCATATTTCATCATGAACCCTAAAAATTACATTGAAGAAAACCAGAAACGCTTTTTGGAAGAGTTGTTCACCCTTTTGCGTATCCCCTCCATCAGTTCGGAGAGCGAACACAAACCCGATATGATCCGCTGTGCGGAGCGCTGGCGTGAGCTGATCCTGGCCGCCGGTGCCGACAAGTGCGAGGTGATGCCCGCCGAGGGCAACCCCATCGTCTATGGCGAGAAGATCATCGACCCCGCTGCCAAGACGGTCCTCGTGTACGGCCACTATGACGTGATGCCTGTGGACCCCATCGAGTTGTGGAATACCGAACCCTTCGAGCCGGTCATCAAAGACGGCAAGATCTGGGGCCGCGGTGCCGATGACGACAAGGGCCAGTCCTTCATGCACGCCAAGGCATTCGAGAGGATGATGCAGACCAACACGCTGCCATGCAACGTGAAGTTCATGCTCGAAGGCGAGGAGGAGATCGGCTCCCCGAGTCTCTCCAAGTGGATTGTGGAGAACAAGGACCTCGTCAAGGCAGATGTGATCCTCGTCTCCGATACCAGCATGATCGCCTCCGATGTGCCCTCCATCACCACGGGCTTGCGCGGCCTGTCCTATTGGGAGATTGAGGTGACGGGCCCGAATGCGGACCTGCACTCCGGCATCTTCGGCGGATCGGTGGCCAACCCGCTGAACACCCTCTGCGAGATGATCGCCCAATGCATGGACGAGAACAACCACATCACCATCCCGCACTTCTATGACGACGTGGTGGAGTGCTCCGACCGTGAGCGCGAGCTGCTCAACATGGCTCCGTATGATGAGGAGGAATACAAAAAGTCGCTCGGCGTGAAGGCGTTGCGCGGCGAGAAGGGCTACACCAAGATCGAGCACGTGGGCATCCGTCCTACCTTCGACCTCTGCGGCATGTGGGGTGGCTATACGGCTGAAGGCTCCAAGACGGTCCTGCCGTCCAAGGCATACGCCAAACTCTCCTGCCGACTGGTGCCCAACCAGGATCACGAGAAGATCGCTGACCTGGTGAAGAACTACTTTGAACAGAACGCCCCCGACTATGTGACGGTGAAGGTGACCTCCCTCCATGGCGGCCAGG
>JAFYEU010000107.1 GCA_017544105.1 Bacteroidales bacterium | reverse complement strand
GTTGCCTCAAATAGCGTATCTCTGACTCCAGTTCCATGATTACCTTTTCATCGAATGATTGCATACTCATGAGTACATCTTCTTCATATCCTTCAACCATCCACCTATCCTGGGACAACAATAGTCCTGAAACGCCTCCGTTTCAGAAAGATCAATCAGCCCCTCTTCCAATTCATCGAACAAGGTCTCCGGAAACTTATCCAGATTACCACGAATCTGCTTCCAACATCGATCTGCACCATACGCGGGAGAATAGAAGTCATCGAAATAGTTCCAATGTTCGTCCGCCACAAAGTGACAGCACATGGAATCAACTAACTGCAGGAACATTTCTACGGCACTCGCGTAATCACCATCAAACAGATACTGCTCGATGGCATTCTCCACAGGCAGCATCAGACGAGAGATAGTATCACAATCCGTGTCTATATTCTTCGGTGAGAATATGGACTCAATAGCCTGATTGACAGGAAAGAGAAGCTTCTGTGGCGGACTATGTAGTGGCATACTACAAAGATAAACATAATACCGCCAAAAACCAACGAGGACCGACGCCGATGCATGCAAACCGATGGAATACCTACTTCAGCAACATTACGGCCACTCAAAAAAGTGAACGGGTATCACCGGAACACTGAACGGGTATCCACCGGAATACATACTGGGATGCCCGGTCGTGTCCGTGCATGACGGGAACAGGATTTGCTGGTCTGCCAAGAAGTTGCTATCTTTGCCGAAGAAACTGACTGACAAACGGATTGGACAGTATGCCTGAAATAAGCTCATTCTACGGAATCATCATCTCGATGTTCTTCAGCGACCACAACCCGCCGCACTTCCATGTGAAGTATCAGGGGTTTGAGGCCACGATTGACATCGCGACGGGGACCGTGAAGGGTCAACTCCCCCGCCGGGCCCTCAACATGGTGTATGAGTGGCTTGATCAACACCGGGATGAACTGATGGCAAACTGGCAGAAGATGGAGAGGTCCGAGCCGTTTGATAAGATTAAGCCCCTTGACTAACTCAATACCAAAGATACGATGAACAGCGAATTCTTGCACATCACCAGCGCCGAGTACATCTCCGGCTATCTGCTGAAGCTCACCTTCAGCAATGGCGACGTGCGTCTGTTCGACTTCTCCCAGCTCTACAACAAGGGCATTTTCATCAAACTCCAAAACCCGGAGTATTTCCGCAATTATACCCTCGACGGCTGGACCGTCGATTGGAACAATGAAATAGGTTTTGCGCCTGAGTACCTCCACGAACATGGAGTGCCGGCAGCATAGAAACAGCTACCAGCAGCGCGAAAAGACAATACTTACACAGGGTCAGTTTCAAGTCCCAGGAACTTGGCCTGGCAGACGCGGTGGTTGCCACCGCCGTCTATGAAGTAGATGGAACCGAACTTGCTGAGTTGGATAGGTTCGAAGCATTGGGTGTTGAAAATGGCCTCTTTGACCTTCTCCACATCAATGTCATTCTTGTGCCGTTCCAGACTCATCAACATCTGCAGCCAATTCAATCCATAATAGCTTGGATGAAGTGTTCCCTTGATGTCTGCAACCCGCACATTGGCATTGTAAGTCTCCCCCTCTACATAATAAGCAATTTGTTCCACCAGATCAGCCGGATGATAGACCATCTCAAAATAATCTTCCTTGAGATCAAAATCCTTCAGTCTATTTTTCTTCCTATCATATCATGTCGTTATTTGGCCACGAAGGCACGATTTTTATTTCATTTGGCCAAATAGCAACACTTTTTTCTTCCTTCAACGCTCACTTTTAACACATTTAAACCCTCATTTGCCACCTCCACCCACCACTTTATTCCCTCATGGGGTTTTCCACCCCAACCCACGAAGTGTCCTCCGCCTTCTTGATGGCGTACGGCATGGCCGACCACTTCATCTCGCACATGCACACCGTCTTGTCCGCCCGGATGCCACCCGCCTCCTGCTTGTCCTTGCGGAAGTTAACGATGCCGACGACAAAGGGCCAATGCACAAGCACCAGCCCTCTTTTAACATTTAACAATTTAACATAAGTTTCGCGTTAACAGTTAACACCTCAAATAAACATCGTCATCATCACCGGCAGCAGGGTCGTGGCTCCGTCCTTGCGCAGGTCCTTCGTATAGACCAGGAATCGCTCGCCCACGCGTTCCGAGAACTTCTCGCAGAACGCATCCAGCGAGACGTGGCTCTTGTAGCCCGACGACTTCACCTCCAGCGGCCAAATCTTGGCGCCCCGCGACAGCAGGAAGTCCACCTCGTAGTTGTGCTTGCCGCTCTCCGTGGGCCACGTGTGGTAAAACAGCTTGCTGCCTGCTGCCGTCAGCATCTGCGCCACGATATTCTCATACACATACCCCAGGTTGGCCGATAGTTTGTCGCTCAGCAGCTTCTGGTAAATCACGTTCTCCGTCACGTCCTTGTCCCAGAACGCCAGCGTCACAAACAGACCCGTATCACCTACGAACATCTTGTACTGGTCCATATCGCAATTGAGCGCCAGCCCCACGTTAGGGTCGTCCGAGTGATAGGCAAAGTTCACAGTCATGCTATCGCGCATCTTCTCCAGCACCTCGTCCAGCAAATTTCCAATATCTCACAAATTTTTTGGTGGATTTATTCCAAAATCTCACAATTTATTTCTCAAATTCTTCCCAAATCCTCAATTTTCTTCCCTCACCGCACAAAAAAGGCCTGCTCACCTCCTCAGTGTGCAGACCTTTACCGTAATGATCAGTACCACAACCGCACATATCAGTGCAAAAATCCATTTAACATACGTCAGGAAGCCTGACTTCTTAGAACCGCCATCCGCAGAGGCCGATAGC
>JAFYEU010000106.1 GCA_017544105.1 Bacteroidales bacterium | reverse complement strand
TTCCCGCATGTGTCGGTGCTGACCGTGGCTGATGACAACCCCGTCTTCTGCTCTCCCGAAGGCAGCAATGCCCTGATAGAGAGAGCCACAAGCATGCTGGTGGCCGGATGCGGCAGCACGGTGATTCCCCAGGGGGTCACGGCGATAGGCCCATTTGCATTCAACCACTGCATGCTGAATACGATTGCCATACCTGAAAGTGTCACGGAGATAGGCACGGACGCTTTTTACCACAGTTACCTTGAATCCATCGAAATACCCCATACGGTAAGCAATATCGGTGCGCATGCGTTTGGTAATTGCGGCGCTCTCAAGTCTGTTGTCCTGCATGAAGGCACGGTGTCGATAGGGGCAAGATGTTTCAGGAACTGCAAATCACTTCTATCAATCAGTTTGCCCATGAGCATCCGGTCTTTGGGTCGGGATGTCTTCCAGAGTTGTTTGGCCTTGGAGGAGATAAGCATTCCTGAGGGGGTGGAGGAGATACCCACGGCGGCGTTCGCAGGATGCACGGCTCTATGCGCCATCAGACTGCCAGAAAGCATCAAGCGCATCGGCGAAATGGCTTTCTACCTTTGTGAGTCCCTGGATTCCATTAGCCTGCCCTCCGGGTTGGAAGAGATGGGCAGGGCCGTGTTCGGGGATAAGCCACTATCCGTTTACCGTCTATTTTGTGAGACTCCTCCGACAGTGGACGAAACGACGTTCATGGGAAATTATGAATCCAAGTTGTATGTGCCTGAAGGAACAGCAGGCACCTATAAGGCGACGGATATCTGGAAGAATTTCAAGGATATCGTGGAGTTCAACACGGATCGAATCAACGACATCGGAACGCAAGTCCGGCAGGAATCCATCCACGACCTGCAGGGTCGTCGCCTCATCTCGCCGCCTGAGAGGGGCGTGTATATCCAGAACGGGAAGAAGTATGTGAAGTGATTTTAGCAATGGAGACGCCACGATGTGACGTCTCTACTGATTATTCTTCGATGACATTCTCTATCATGGCGTGCTTTTGAACGAAGAATCGTCATGGATCCGTTTGCCAAAGAACCTGTCGGACTGGCCGGAAGCCTCAACTCGTTAAAAAATGCAAATTTTCACTATATAATAAGGTATATCATTAAAGTTTTGCTTACTTTTGCGGCTCGAATAACAATTGAAGACGTATATGCAAGACAATTTAGTGATTGTGGAGAGCCCCGCCAAGGCCAAGACGATAGAAAAATTTTTAGGCAAGGACTTCAAGGTGATGTCAAGTTATGGACATATCCGCGACTTGAAGAAGAAAGAGATCAGTATCGACACCAACACCCTCGAACCCTATTACGAGATACCCGATGAGAAGAAAAAACTCGTCAACGAGTTGCGCTCCTCTGCCCAGAAGGCCAAGACCGTGTGGCTGGCATCTGATGAGGACCGTGAGGGAGAAGCCATCTCCTGGCACCTCTGCGAGGTGCTGGGTCTCGACGAGGAGAAGACCAACCGCATCGTCTTCCATGAGATCACCAAACCCGCTATCCTGAAAGCCATCGAGAGTCCGCGTCATCTGGACATGAACCTGGTCAACGCCCAGCAGGCACGCCGCGTGCTCGACCGCTTGGTGGGATTCCGCCTGTCACCCGTCTTGTGGCGCAAGGTGAAACCCGCTCTCTCTGCCGGTCGTGTGCAGAGTGTCGCCGTCAGACTGATCGTGGAGCGTGAGCGTGAGATCCAAGCCTTTGAGAGCGAGCCCTTCTATCGTGTCACAGCCGTCTTTGCTCTGCCCGGTAATAAGGCCAAGACCGAGGTGAGGGCTGAAGTGCCCACACGGTTCAAGAGCCATGAGGAAGCCCTCGCCTTCCTTGAGAAATGCAAGGGAGCCACCTTCACCGTGGATGCCGTGAGCAAGAAACCGCTCCGCCGCACCCCCGCTCCTCCCTTCACCACCTCCACCTTGCAGCAGGAAGCTTCACGCAAACTGGGCTTCACCGTCTCCCAGACCATGATGGTGGCCCAGCATCTCTATGAGAACGGACTCATCACCTATATGCGTACGGACTCCGTCAACCTCTCCTCGCTCTGCATCAACGACAGCAAACAGGAGGTGATCGCACTCTATGGCGAGGAGTACAGCAAGCCCCGCAACTACAAGACCCACTCCAAAGGTGCCCAGGAAGCCCATGAGGCCATCCGCCCCACCTATATGAACAATACCCAAATCGAGGGCAATACCCAGGAGCGCAGGCTCTATGACCTGATCTGGAAGCGCACTGCCGCCTCGCAGATGGCCGACGCCCAGATTGACAAGACCACGGTCAACCTCCTGGTGAGCGGTGTCGAGGAGTATTTCGTCGCCACCGGCGAGGTCATCACCTTCGATGGTTTCCTCAAAGCCTACAAGGAGTCGAGCGATGATGAGACCAACGACGAGACCACTCACATCCTCCCCGCCATGAAGAAAGGCGACCATCTGGAACGGTTGACCATCACCTCGACCGAGCGCTTCACTACAGCTCCCATCCGTTATACCGAGGCCAGTCTGGTGCACAAGCTCGAGGAACTCGGCATCGGCCGCCCCTCCACCTACGCACCGACCATCAGCACCATCCAGCAACGCGAATACGTGCAGAAAGGTGACAAGAAGGGCGTCAGCCGTTCCTTCACCATCGACAACCTCAAGGACGACAAGATCACCACGACCACCAAGAAAGAAATCGTAGGCAACGAGAAAGGCAAACTCATCCCCTCCGACATCGGCATCGTGGTCAATGACTTCCTCCTGCAATACTTCCCCGACATCCTGGACTATGGCTTCACCGCCAATGTGGAGAAGCAGTTTGACAAGATCGCCGAAGGCAAGGCCAAGTGGTCCACCATGATCAAGAAATTCTATAAGGAGTTTGACCCCATCGTGGAGCGCACCATGAACATCCGCGCCGAGCACAAAGCCGGCGAGCGGGAACTCGGTCTCGATCCCAAGAGCGGGAAACCCGTGTTTGTTAAAATCGGCCGCTACGGACCCATCGTCCAAATCGGCAGCGCTGAGGACAGCGAGAAACCTCTCTTCGCCCAATTGCCCTCCGACAAGAGCATGGAGAGCATCACCCTTGAGGAAGCACTCGAACTCTTCAAGTTGCCGCGCACCCTTGGCGACTACGAAGGCAAAACCGTCACCGTCGGTGCAGGACGTTTCGGCCCCTATATCCTCCATGACAAGAAATTCGTATCGCTGCCCAAGGACGAGGACCCCCTCACCGTGGAACTTGACAGGGCTATCGAACTGATCACCGAGAAGCGGCAGCAGGAACAGCAGCGCCACATCCAGAAATTCGAGCAAGATCCGGAAATGGAAGTGATGCAAGGACGTTTCGGTCCCTATATCTGTTACAAAGGCAAGAACTACCGCATGCCCAAGGCCATGCAGAACAAAGCCGGCGAACTCACCTACGAGCAATGCGCAGAAGTGGTCAACACCGCATCCACCAAGAAGAAATGACCCTATGGTGAGAATCATCATCATCGGATACATGGGAGCCGGCAAGACCACGGTGGGCAAAGCCCTCTCCAAGGAACTCGGCATCCCGTTCTATGATCTCGACTGGTATATCGAGAGCCGCATGCGCAAGACCGTACAGCAAATCTTCGCTGAGCGCGGTGAAGAGGGGTTCCGCAAAATCGAATACAACATGCTGCATGAGGTGGCGGAATTTGAGAACGTCATCATCAGTTGCGGCGGCGGCACCCCCTGTTTCTTCGACAACATGGAATACCTCAACAGTCAGGGGCACACCATCTACCTGAAAGCCACCCCTGATGTGCTCCACAAGCACCTGATGATGGGCAAGGGCGTCCGTCCGCTTCTCCTGGGCAAGAGTCCCGAGGAAATGCGTAGCTTCATCACCTCACAGCTTGAGACACGCGAGCCCTATTATTCCAAAGCACTCTATACCCTCGACGTCAACCTGCTTGACACCTACGACAAAATCAAAATCTCTGTGACCAAGATACGTCAGATGCTCAACGTCTGATCTCACCACAAGTCCAAAACACCACCTTAACATCCCGACAGAACATGAAGAAATGGACCATCGAAGACTCCAAGGAACTGTATAATATCGGCGGATGGGGAACCTCCTATTTCGGCATCAACGACAGTGGCAACGTCTATGTCTCGCCCTGCAAGAACGAGACCAAAATCGACCTGCGCCAGGTGATGGATGAGCTCGCCCTCCGCGATGTCACCCCGCCCGTGCTGCTGCGCTTCCCCGACATCCTCGACAACCGTATCGAGAAGACCGCCAGCTGCTTCAAGAAGGCAGCGGAAGAATACCACTACAAGGCTCAGAATTTCATCATCTATCCGATCAAGGTCAACCAGATGCAGCCTGTGGTGGAGGAGATCATCTCCCACGGACGTAAGTTCAACCTCGGACTCGAGGCTGGTTCCAAGCCCGAACTGCATGCCGTCATCGCCGTACAGTGCCAGAGCGACTCCCTCATCATCTGCAACGGCTACAAGGACCAGAGCTACATCGAACTGGCCCTGCTGGCCCAAAAAATGGGCAAGCGCATCTTCATCGTCGTCGAGAAACTCAACGAACTGGAGACCATTGCCCGTGCCGCCAAAAAGCTCAACGTGAAGCCCAACCTCGGCATCCGCATCAAACTGGCCTCCAGCGGCAGCGGCAAATGGGAGGAGAGCGGCGGCGACGCCTCAAAGTTCGGTCTTACCTCCGCAGAACTTCTCAAGGCCCTGAGAATCCTCGATGACAAAGGCATGCACGACTGTCTGCGGCTCATCCATTTCCATATCGGCAGCCAGATCACCAAGATCCGCCGCATACAGACCGCTCTCCGCGAGGCCGCACAATTCTATGTGCAACTCCATAAGATGGGCTACAACGTAGATTTCGTTGATTGCGGCGGTGGACTCGGCGTTGATTATGACGGTACACGGTCCTCACACAGCGAGAGTTCGGTCAACTACTCCCTGCAGGAATACGTCAATGACTGCATCTACCAGTTTGTGGATGCCGCCGACAAGAACGGCATCCCCCACCCCAACCTCATCACCGAGAGCGGCCGCTCACTGACCGCCCACCACTCCGTGCTCGTGATCGACGTGCTGGAGACTGCCTCGCTGCCGGAGATGCCCGAGGAGTTTGAAGCCAAGGAAACCGACCATCAGCTGGTGAAAGACCTGTATGAGATCTGGGACAACCTCAACACCCGGTCGATGCTCGAGGACTGGCATGATGCCGAACAGATCCGCGACGAGGCCCTCGACTTGTTCTCACACGGATTGGTCGACCTTAAGACCCGTGCCGAGATCGAGAGCATGTACTGGAGCGTGTGCCATGAGATCAACACGCTCACCAAACAGCTGAAGCATATTCCCGACGAACTCCGGGGCCTCGACAAGTTGCTC
>JAFYEU010000004.1 GCA_017544105.1 Bacteroidales bacterium | reverse complement strand
TGAATCTGTGATGCAGAATCGCCAGAAGATGTTCGCCGATACGAATATCCGAATGATCTTGGTCAAAGAGGACATGTCACATATCTTCATGATGAATAGTGCGCTGGAGAACGGTGAGAGTGTCAGCATCCCCGCCGATCGGGTGGTGCATAACCAGAAGACGGTGACCTGCAACTTCCTGGGCGCTCCGGCCAAACTTCCACTTGGTCCTTTTATGATGGCAGCACAACGCGATGTGGCGGTCCTCTCCATCCAGGTGATGAAAGAATCTGCCAAACAATATCATATCTACATCGAACAGCTGAAGAGTGAGTCAGCTTCCGTTCGTGACAAGGCTGTTGATTTGGCACAACAGTACGCCAATCATGTGGAGTCTGTAGTCCGGAAATACCCCTATCAATGGTTTAACTATTATGATTTTTGGCAAGCCTGACCATGAATTTTACCGATATCCACATACAATCATTGCTCCCTCAACAACCGCCTATGGTGATGGTGGATCGTTTGCTTGCTGCTGACCTGAAGACCGCTGTCACATCGTTGGAAATCCGTTCAGATAATGTGTTTGTCGAGCATGGAATGCTGAAATGCTATGCTTTGATTGAGCATATCGCACAGACCTGTGCCGCCCAACTGGGCTATGTGGACAAATACCTGCGAGGACAGAATGGCGTGAGGATCGGTTATATTGGCTCCGTCAAGAAGATGTGGGTGGAGACTGCCCCGAAAGTGGGGGAGGTGCTGACGACCCGCATGGAGGTGTTGGAGGAGGTGATGGATATGAAGTTGATAGTAGCCGAGACATTCGTCGGTGAGCGCCGAATCGCCTCGGCAGAACTGAAAATAGCCCTGTCGGGAGAAAGGATTGGCGTATGATAGTCAGAAAGATAGGAGAGAGCATGATTACGCCTTTGGGCTTTTCCGTGGAGGAAAACTTCCAAGCTGTGCTTGGGATGCGCTCAGCATTGCGCCATTATGAGCATTGCTGGAACTTGCCCTTCCCATCCTACCTTTCCCTGATTCAGGATGATTTGCTGGAGGCTGCATTCCAGGAAGAAGTCGAGTTGACCAGACTTCCATCCCCAGCATGTACACGATTTGAGAAGCTGTCGTTGCTGTCGGCTGTGAAAGCGGTCAGACAGAGTGGTGTTGACCCGAAGTCAGAAAGGGTTCTCTTTGTGCTGTCGTCCACCAAAGGCAACGTGTCTTTGCTCTCTGAGAAAACGGTCGATATGCAAAGGATCACGCCGGCCCATACGGCTCAGCTGGTGGCCGACTATTTCGGCAATCCGAATACGCCGATCACCGTCTCCAATGCCTGCATTTCGGGTTTGTGTGCCCAGATGGAGGCTTATCGTTGCCTTCAGTCCGGGCAATACGATGCGGTGGTGGTCGTTGGCGCCGATGCACTGTCACCCTTCATTGTGGCGGGTTTTCAGTCATTGCGCGCCTTGTCGGTGGAGCAGTGCCATCCGTTCAGTGACAATCGGAAAGGGTTGAACCTGGGCGAAGCGGCGGCTGCCGTAGTTTGGGAAGCTGCCGAAGACCATGCTCTTGACACCTCTTGGAAGATGATGGGTGCTGCCGTGCGCAACGACGCCAACCATATCTCCGGCCCCTCCCGCACGGGAGAAGGCAGCTACCGCGCGCTCCAAGCCGTGCTGCAGCGAAGTGGCTTGTCAGACAAGGACTTGGCGTGTCTGAATGTGCATGGAACGGCAACCCTCTACAATGATGAGATGGAGGCGATAGCCATTGACCGGGCAGGCCTTGCCAGTGTGCCGGTCAATGCTCTGAAAGGTTACTATGGCCATACGCTTGGTGCCGCCGGCGTGTTGGAGGTGCTCCTGACCATGTGTGCCCTGGACCATGGGCTGGTCCCCGCCACCCGCGGATTCGAAGGACTGGGGGTCTCCGTGCCCCTGCAAGTGTCGGCGGAGATGATGAAGACGACCCAGCGTACGTTTGTGAAACTATTGTCCGGCTTTGGAGGCTGCAACGCCGCTGCTGCCTTTACCTGTTAATTGCCCTATGATGAAGAAGAGGATCACACATTCGGTTAAATTGACCCGTCAGACCTTGGAGGTGGATGGAAAACGCGTGGCCATGGCAGTGGAGGGGGAGCCTTTTCTCACCTCGTTGTATCATGCGGCATCCATAGAATATCCCAAGTTCTTCAAGATGGATCTCTTGTGCAAGGTCGGCTTCATCGCTTCCGAATACTTGCTGAATGCAGAGGGAAAAGAGCGTTTCCAGCCTGCAGACGACCGTGCGGTACTCCTGTTCAATAGAAATTCTTCCTGGAATGCCGATACGACATTCCAGCAGACAATAGTCAACCCTGAGGAGTTCTACCCGTCACCGGCGGTGTTCGTTTATACACTCCCCAATATCGTCACCGGCGAAATTGCCATCCGGAACAAATATCATGGCGAGAGCGACTTTATCCTCCTGCCGGAGATGTCCGAGGCTGCCATGGAACAGGCGATAGACCGGGCTTTTCTGGATCCGGCGACGACGAGCGTGCTGGCTGGATGGGTGGAAGCCATTTCAGAAGATGATTTTGAAGCCTTCTTAACCATAACGGAAGGCTGTTAATGGATAAATAAACCTATTAAAGATATGGAACTGATTGATGAATTAAAAACGAAAATGATTGAGGCGTTGAATCTGGAGGAGATGACGCCAGCTGACATTGACGAACAAGCCCCCTTGTTTGGCGAAGAGGGTCTCGGCTTGGACTCTATCGACGTCTTGGAGTTGATCGT
>JAFYEU010000105.1 GCA_017544105.1 Bacteroidales bacterium | reverse complement strand
TGCTCGTGAACGAGTTGCGCGGTCTGGGACTGGATATTAAATTTGAATAAGACAACAAGATAATATTGTAAATCATGGCTTTTAAAAAAGACAGTAATACAAGAAAAGAATTTCAAAAAATTACCATCAGTCTGGCTTCTCCGGAGACCATCCTCCAACAGTCACATGGCGAGGTGCTGAAACCGGAGACCATCAACTACAGGACGTACAAGCCGGAGCGCGATGGTCTGTTTTGCGAAAAGATTTTCGGACCGACCAAAGACTGGGAGTGCCACTGCGGTAAGTACAAGAGAATCCGCTACAAAGGCATCACTTGCGACCGTTGCGGTGTGGAAGTGACCGAGAGAAAGGTGCGTCGCGAAAGGATGGGCCATATCCAGCTCGTGGTGCCCGTCGCCCATATTTGGTTCTTCAAATCCTTGCCGAACAAGATCGGTGCGTTGCTCGGCCTCTCCTCCAAGGATGTGGATGCTGTGATCTATTATGAGAAATACATCGTCATCCAACCCGGTATGGCAGAGAGCGACAATGTTCGCAAGAACACGCTGCTGACCGAAGAGGAGTATTACGAGGTTGTGGACAATCTGCCCGCAGAGAACAAATTGCTGGACGATAACGATCCCAACAAGTTCGTGGCCAAGATGGGTGCTGAAGCCCTCTATGACCTGCTCTGCAAGGTGGACCTCGATGCAGAATCCTATGAGTTGAGAGACAGAGCCAACAATGAGACCTCTCAACAGCGTAAGAAAGATCTGCTCAAACGTCTGCATGTGTTTGAGTCGTTCCGCGACAGCCGCAAACGTGCGGAGAACAGACCGGAATGGATGATTGTCAAGATCGTGCCGGTGATTCCGCCGGAGATCCGTCCGCTCGTCCCGCTGGATGGCGGCCGCTTCGCCACTTCCGACTTGAACGACCTTTACCGTCGTGTCATCATCCGCAACAACCGTCTGAAACGCCTCGTCGAGATCAAGGCTCCGGATGTCATCATGCGTAATGAGAAGCGTATGTTGCAGGAGGCTGTTGACTCTCTGTTCGACAACTCCAAGAAATCCAGCGCGGTGAAGTCCGACTCCAACCGTGCGCTCAAATCCCTTTCCGACAGCTTGAAGGGTAAACAGGGACGTTTCCGTCAGAACCTGCTCGGTAAACGTGTGGACTACTCCGGCCGTTCCGTTATCGTCGTCGGTCCCGACTTGCATCTGAATGAATGCGGTCTGCCGAAAGACATGGCGGCTGAGTTGTTCAAACCGTATGTTATCCGCAAGATTCTGGAAAGAGGTATCGTGAAGACGGTGAAATCCGCCAAGAAGATTGTCGATCGTAAGGATCCCGTTGTTTGGGAAATCCTCGAGAATATCCTGAAGGGTCACCCCGTATTGTTGAACCGTGCTCCTACGTTGCACCGTCTGGGTATCCAGGCCTTCCAGCCGAGATTGGTGGAAGGTAAGGCTATCCGCCTGCACCCGTTGTGCTGTACGGCTTTCAACGCCGACTTTGATGGTGACCAGATGGCTGTGCACGTTCCCCTTGGAAATGCCGCCATCATGGAGGCCCAGATGCTGATGATGGCCTCCCACAACATCTTGAACCCTGCCAACGGCGCGCCTGTAACTGTGCCTTCCCAGGACATGGTGTTGGGTCTGTACTATATCACCAAAGAGCTTCCTTCCACCCCTGATCACAAGGTGCAGGGCGAGGGCAGCATATTCTACGGACCTGAAGAGGTGATGATTGCCTATAATGAGAAGAAAGTGCATTTGAATGCCAAGATCAAATGTAGAGTGGATGTGGACGGCAATGGCACCATCAAGATCATTGACACTACCGTTGGTCGTGTGATGTTCAACCAAGTGGTTCCCAAGGAGTACGGTTATATCAACATGCTGTTGACCAAGAAGGCCTTGCGTGACATCATCGGTGATGTGCTGAACAAGTGCGGTAACAAGGTTTGCGCCCAGTTCCTGGACGACATCATGAGCCTCGGTTATCGTATGGCTTTCGAAGGCGGTTTGTCCTTCAACCTGGGTGATGTGATCATCCCGAAGCAGAAGCCGGAATTCATCGCCGAAGCCAATGCCCAGGTGGATGAGATTACCATGAAGTACAACATGGGTTTCATCACCAACACCGAGCGTTACAACCAGGTGATTGACGTTTGGTCACAGTGCAACGCCCGCCTCTCCAAGATTTTGATGAAAGAGATTGAGGAAGACCGTCAGGGCTTCAATCCTGTGCACATGATGCGTGATTCCGGAGCTCGTGGTTCTGCCGAGCAGATCCGTCAGCTTTCCGGCATGCGTGGTTTGATGGCCAAGCCGAGTAAGGCCGGTTCTTCCGGTGGCGAGATTATCGAGAACCCGATTTTGTCCAACTTCAAAGAAGGTCTGTCCGTGCAAGAGTACTTCATCTCTACCCACGGTGCCCGTAAGGGTTTGGCCGATACCGCTTTGAAGACCGCAGACGCTGGTTACCTGACCCGTCGTTTGGTTGACGTTTCCCACGATGTCATCATCATGGAAGAAGACTGCGGTACATTGCGCGGTATGACTGTGAGCGCATTGAAGAAGAATGAAGAGGTTGTCGAGACCCTTTACGATCGTTTGCTCGGTCGTGTGACTTTGCACGATGTGTATCATCCTCAAACCGGCGAATTGATTATCAAGGCCGGTGAGGAGTTGACAGAAAAATATTGCAAGATTATAGAAGAATCTCCTATCGAGGAAGTGGAAATCCGTTCAGTGCCGACCTGCGAGTCCAAGCATGGTATCTGCCAGAAATGTTACGGTCGTAACCTGGCTACTGGCAAGATGGTTCAGATTGGTGAGGCTGTCGGTGTCATCGCGGCACAGTCCATCGGTGAGCCTGGTACACAGCTGACCCTGCGTACGTTCCACGTCGGTGGTGTGGCTGGTAACGTGGCCGCCAACTCTTCTATCCAAGCTACATACGATGGTGTGTTGAGCATCGATGAGTTGCGTGCATTGGAGAAGACGGATGCTTTCGGCAAGACTTATTACAAGGTCATCGGCCGTACCGCTGAAATCAAGATCATTGATGTGAAGACCGGTATTGCATTGGCTTCTGCCAACGTGCCTTACGGTTCTAACCTCTACTTCAAGCACGGCGATCCCATCAAGAAGGGTGATCTGATTGCCGATTGGGATCCGTTCAACGCTGTGATTCTGTCTGACGTGGCTGGTAAGGTCCAGTTCAACGACATTATCGAAGGTGTGACCTATCGTGTGGAGACGGACGAACAGACCAACATCCACGATAAGGTGATCATTGAGAGCCGTTTGAAGACCAAGAACCCGAGCATTTCCATTTTGGACAAGCACGGTGATGTGATCAAGAGCTTTGACGTGCCTGTGGGTGCTCGTCTGTCCGTGGAAGAGGGTCAGGATATTGACTCTGGTGAAATCCTGGTCAAGATTCTGCGTTCCTTCGGTAAGTCTGGCGATATCACGGGCGGTCTGCCGCGCGTCACCGAGTTGTTCGAGGCCCGTAACCCGTCGGATCCCGCTGTGGTTTCCGAAATCGACGGTGTGGTTTCCTTCGAGAAGAAGCTCAAGCGTGGTAACCGTGTGGTGAAGATTACGCCGCGTAACGATGATGGAGAGGGCGCCAAGGTTTATCTCATTCCGACCTCCAAGCAGATTCTGGCTCAGGAGAACGACTTCGTGAAGGCTGGCACGCCGTTGTCCGAAGGTTCTCTTACCCCGGTTGACATTTTGAACATCAAGGGTGCCCAGAAGGTTCAGGAATACATCATCAATGAGATTCAGGAAGTCTATCGTCTCCAGGGTGTGAAGATCAACGACAAGCACTTTGAGGTGATTGTGCGTCAGATGATGCGCAAGATGGAAATCGAGGATCCGGGTGATACCAAGTTCCTGCAAGGCGAGTTAATCAACAAGATTGACTTCCAAGAGGAGAACGACATCATTTGGGACAAGAAGGTGGTGGAAGATCCGGGCGATTCCGATGAGGTTCGCAAGGGTCAGATCATCTCTGCCAAGAAGTTGCGCGACATCAATTCTATCCTGAAACGTAAGGATATGAAGCTCGTGCAGGTGCGCGATGCACGTCCTGCTACCGGTAAGCCTATCTTGCAAGGTATCACTCGTGCTTCCCTGCAGACGCACAGCTTTATTTCCGCCGCATCCTTCCAGGAGACCACCAAGGTCCTCACAGAGGCTGCCATCAACGCCAAGTCTGACAACCTTATCGGTATGAAGGAGAACGTCATTGTCGGTCAGAAGATACCGGCAGGCACGGGTATCCGCAGATACCAGACCATTGAGGTCGGCTCCAGAGAGGAGTACGAATCCCTGATGGCCTCCAAGGAGGAAGAAATGGTGATGGAAGAAGTGAATAACTAACATTTAAAACAATTGAAAATGCCAGAACAGAAAATTGATATCAATTTGCCGGAAGAAGTGGCGCAGGGAATTTATTCCAACTTGGCCATTATTTCCCATTCCAACACGGAGTTTATCGTGGATTTTGTGTCCCTCCTGCCGGGCGTGCAGAAAGGCACGGTGCGTTCGCGCGTCATCATGACCCCGCAGAACACCAAGCGCTTGTTGAATGCTTTGGCTGACAACGTCTCCAAGTATGAGGAGCAGAATGGAGTCATCGTGGACAACCCGCAGGGTGCCATCCCGCCCATGATGAACGGTGGTGGTTTGGCATAGTTTCAGAAAGAAACGTTCAAATTCTTAAATATTAATGATGGATAGGGTAGGGCTTCGGCTCTACCCTTTTTTGCAATGTTTGGCGGTGAAAAAACGGGAGGCGCACAATCGTGCGCCTCCCAACCCTTTTTTATTCACTTTTCATGGTATGTCTATAGAAAGCAGCCATTTGGCAGCATATTTTGCATTTATTCAAAGATGACATAAAGAAAGTGGAGCAAAATTCCAGACCTTATTCATAGTGCGGGGTTCGACCTCCCATAAGACGAATAAGGAAGAACAAGCCCCACCTAATGTATTGGCAATCACAAATACATATAGATGAGCGTTCTTCTCGTATTCCGGTCTTATTTAGCGAAGGGTCGAATTCCACACCATCGGAATAAGCGAAAATGCGCTTTCTTAATATGTCATGCTGCTTATCATAAACAGCGTTGCAAAGATAGCAAAAAATGATTTAAATGCGATTTTTATTATTTTTGCGGCAGCTTTAACTATGAGCTATGACTTTATAACTTTATGGACCTTCTAACTTTACGAACCTTCTAACTTTTCACTTCTATGCCCGAGACCGCTGTACTTCTTGCCGTATCCACTCCCAACATTTCCGAAGAGAAAACCAGAGAATATCTGGATGAATTGGCCTTTCTGGTTGATACTGCCGGTGGGGAGGCTGTGAAGCAGTTTGTCCAGAATCTGCAACATCCAGATTCACGCACTTATATGGGTTCTGGTAAGATTAAGGAGGTGGCTGAGTATGTGCACGAGAACGGCGTTGACTTTGCGGTGGTGGACGATGAGTTGTCGCCTTCGCAGCATCGCAACATTGAAGGCGTTTTGGGCTGCCGTGTGATGGACCGCACGCATCTCATCCTGGACATCTTCGCCAAGCGCGCGCAGACTGCCCATGCCAAGGTGCAAGTGGAGTTGGCTCAGTACAAATATCTCCTGCCGCGACTGACCGGCATGTGGACACACTTGGAGAAACAGCGAGGCGGTATTGGTATGAGAGGCCCCGGCGAGAAGGAAATCGAGACCGACCGCCGAAACATCCGCAACCGTATCTCTTTGTTGGAAGACAGGTTGAAAGCCATCGACCGTCAGAAGGCCACCCAGCGCGGGCACCGCGACAAGTTCGTGCGCGTGGCGCTGGTGGGCTACACCAACGTGGGCAAATCCACTATCATGAACATGCTAAGCAATGCGGCGGTGTTTGCCGAGAACAAACTTTTTGCCACCTTGGACACCACCGTGCGCAAGGTCGTGTTCGGCAACCTGCCCTTCCTGCTCTCCGACACCGTAGGCTTCATCCGCAAGCTGCCGCATAGCCTTGTGGAGTCCTTCAAATCCACTTTGGACGAAATCCGAGAGACCGACCTCCTATTGCATGTGGTTGATATCAGCCACCCGGACTTCGAGGAGCAGATTGCCGTAGTGAACCAGACTCTCTCTGAGATCAATGCGGGTAACAAACCCATGATTATCATCTTCAACAAGATAGACCAATATACCTGGGTGGAGAAAGACCCCGAGGATTTAACACCAAAAGGGAAAGAAAATATCACCTTGGAAGAATTGAAGGCCACCTGGATGGCCAAGAGTGCCCACAAAACCTTCTTCATCTCGGCCAAGACCAAAGAGAATGTGCCGGAAATGAAGGAGATGCTGTATGAGGAAATCAAGAAGCTGCACATCCAGATTTATCCCTATAATAACTTTCTATACTAAACTTTTTTGTAACCTTTTCATACTTTTGCATCATCTTTATGTAGCAACGAAAGAGGATGAAGAAGGCTGAATTCTGGGCAAAGGAGTATCAGCGCCATATCGGCAAGATGGTGGGCGCGTGCTACCGATATGTGGGTGATTGGCAGGTGGCAGAGGATCTGGCTCAGGATGCATTCCTTCACGCTATCGAAAAGTCGGATACCTACCGTGCATGGGGAAGCTTCGGGAGATGGCTCAAGAAGATAGCCGTGAACGAAGCGTTGATGTATTTGCGCAAGCGGCCCGACATGGTGGAAATGGAAGTGGAGATAGCTGATGAGGGGGAACAGACCGAAGACGCAACGATACCGCAGGTGGCTTTCTCGCAAGAGGAACTTTTGGAGACCATCAGCAAGTTGCCCGTCAAACAACGCACAGTTTTCAACCTTTACGCGGTGGAGCATTACTCGCACGCGAAGATAGCCGAAGTGCTCGGCATCTCCGTCGCAAACTCCAAAGTGCTGCTCTTCCGCGCAAGAGCCGAGCTGCAGGCGAGGTTGAGGGTGATGGGAGAGATGAGGAGGAAAGGAGAAGGGGAGGAGAGGAGGAGAGGAGAAGAAGAGGAAAGGAGGAGAAGAGGAGAGGAGAAATGAAAGTTGAGAGATAATAGTTAATAATTACATTGAGCAGTCCCGTTAGGGACAAGAGCTCGGTAGAATGGTAAAAAATATGAAGAAAATTAATTTCATTGAGCAGTCTCGGAGAGACGACACGCACGAAGTGCAATTAACCCCTTACAAGGCCGCAGGCCGCAGTATGGGGTCGGAGACCAACACCACGGTCACAGGCCGCAGTATGGGGTCGGAGACCAACACCACGGCCGCAGGCCGCAGTATGGGGATAGTCACCATCATCATACTGGCACTCTCCCTTCTGGCCGTATCCTGCAGCAAACCCGAAAAGAAAGAACTCGCCAGCACATGGCGATGGACCAGTACATCAGGCGGCATCGGCGGGTGGTACTACACACCCGAAAGCGAGGGCTTCGAGGCCGAAATCGTCTTCAAAGGCAGTCAATTCACCTTTTACAAGGACGGCAAGAAAGTTGTGTCTGGGACTTATCACATTGACTACAAGGTTGATGAAAGTTTATACACCAACAAGGGAAACAATAACGGACCTTTCTACTCTTGGTTCAACATACGCTTTCATCTGACGGAGGCTCAGTGGAAGAAAATGTCGGAGGCCACCGACGGGACCATATCGCTGAGTGCATACAAACTCATAGCCACCCTCGGATACAGCGAAGCAGAAGGACAAGTGCTATCTATCTGCAATGAATGCTGCGATGGCTTTTGCAACACTTTTGTAAAGAAATGATGAATCCGGGCATATATTATTCTCTTCGTCAATGGACATGCATAACCAAATGATATAAAAATAACAATGATATGAAACATACAGCAAAATTATTAGCGATAGCACTCTTGGCCATCTTCGCCACCGCCTGCGACCCCGGATATAACGAGGACATGGTCATCCGCAACGCTTCGTCCTACACGGTGACCATCATCCCCGGTACACGCGAATGTGCCACCGAAGAGCCTAATTATGATGTGGAGAACAAATCCTATACAATCGCGCCTAACCAGGAAGTGATAATCCAGAGTAACGGCGGCATCGGCGGCGCCAGCCTTGAGGAGGGTATTGCAACGTTTCAGCAGTACTATGGCGACAGCGTCACGATACTCTTCCCCAATATCGAGATAGAACCATCACCACAGGTGATTTACTATATCACCGACACCACGGGGATCAGTCCCTTCAACTTCAAGGGTACCCATTATCAATATGAAGAAAAACACAATAATGGCTGGGTCTTCAACGGCCATCCTACATACGGCAAACTCACGTTCATCATCACGAACGAGCATTACGACGAAGCGTGGTGATGGAAAAAGAGATAAATGAAAAAAGAACAATTATGAAAAAGACCATTTTTAAAGATTATTCACGTAAGAGCCATCTACCAACCACTCTGACATCCGGAGGCCGAATAATACGGGTGGGCACCAGCATAATGCTGATTCTGGCCACGCTGGCCCTATCCTGCGACAGGCCTGAACTGCACACTTCCGTGACCACATCCGACAGCGTTTTGTCTGCTTGTCAGTCTGATGATAAGTCCGACGGTGACGCCCTGACCTATCAATACATAGGCGGTGTGCTCCATATCACCCACGAGCTGATGCTGAACTGTGCATCATCAGCCGTGGCCATAGAGGCCTCCATCTCTGGCAACGTCATCACCATCAATTATACGGTTGATGACAATATCTCCGCCAACTGTCTCTGTCCTAAAACCTTGAATTATTCCATCCAGAATCTGCCTTCTGGAAATTACACCCTGATTATTTTATTAGACGGATACGAGCTGCTTCAGCAGAACATCACAGTATAAGTCCTCCGGCAATCATTCACAATATGCAGCCAAAACAACTACAACATAGCAAGGGAACTGAACTGGACCGCCTCTTTGAACAGGGCGTGTCCAATATAGAACGTGCGCCCCAAAAGACCTTGTCGGACGAACAGATCAAGGTGGCCGCAGCCGCTTCCAAAGGCGGTGTTGGCATCTGGCTGCTGGCACACGCTAAAGAGATCCTTATTGTTCTGATCTTGTTCCTTGTCGGTGTTGTTGCCACCATCCCCTTGTGGCATTCGCCATCCACACTACCCGGTCATCCTCAAAATTCCACCACCAAAACGGATACACGTGATGTTTACACCGATACTAACTTGAATACTAACCATGGCATCTGCCAACATGAGCACAATATGCAGACGACAGATGACCACAGTCACGCGGCTCCAGTACAGCGTTCTTTGTCAAATGTCGCCGGTCCGTCCGCAAATAGCCAATGCCAACAAGCAATAACCAACACTTCGGACATTACCCCCTCTGATTCACCTGCCGAATCGGTTGTTGTTGAGCAGACTGACATCCCAAGCAATGCATCTCATGTGTATGACACGCAGGTCGTGCAAAACACGCCCAACATGCCCAACTCTCAGCGCTACTCCGAACAGCCGCAAATTGTGGATTTAAATCTGACGGGCTACACTGAAATCCAAACTACATCCAGTAGCGACAGGATGGACGATGAGAGTTCAGAACCTGAACAGCAAGATCCAAACGAGACAATCAAGCCCAAGACAAAAGAGCGGAAACTGCTATCGTCTCCTTTTGACGGATTCCATGTAGGCTGTTTGATAGATGCCGGTATCATGTCTCCTGCAAAATTGTCAAGTACAACATATATTCAGTCCAAACTGGGAGCCGGAGGACGCGTTGGATTGGAGCTTTCTTACCATTTCAACAAATATTTCGGTGTGTCGGCAGGCATGGACTACGGCACCACGGGTGCCTTCCGTTACCATGCACATTGCGACACGGGCAATGTTGTGCCCTTCGACAAGAAGGATTACGCTTTTTATCATTTGGGAATCTCACTACCCCTGAAATTCGAGTTCCATGCACCCATTTCTCCCAAAGTGTGGTTGACAATGGATGTCGGAATGCGTCTTCGCGTACCTTGGGGAACCATCTTTGTCCGCAATAACGCTACTCTTAATGCCTTTACTTCACCCGATGAAACGGAAGAGTCTTACCCCCAGCTGAATCTAAAACCTTCTGTTCTTGATCCGAATCGGATCAATGTCGATATATTGGCCAATGTCGGTTTTTACTTCCAAATTGTCAAAAGCGATTTTCTGCGTTGGACAATTGGCGTGAGCTGCCCGCTTCGGGATTTTTCCACGGGTTCCTACTCTTTGCATATGAAAGAAGAAGATCCGAACACATTCACCATGCATATACCCCTTCCCAAAGATCAATACGAGAATGGTACCTATCGCCTGCGCAGTAACATGCTCTACATGCAGATAGGGTATATTCATACCTTTGGGAAGCGGAAGTAATAGGAGTCTGCGGAAATCAGAAAAAAATCATTACCCCCTTGCATATTAAAAAAATATTTTGTTACTTTGCAGCGTAAAGTACTTTTTAAACGATATGAACAAGAACGATGTATTGGAAAACCTCCGGGAAATCAAACAGATGATGGAGAAATCATCTCGTTTTCAAGCTATTAGCGGGGTGTCAATTATCATAGTCGGCATATACGCCTGCATCGCCTCTGCGGTCGCCTGCTACTTGATTGGAGGCGCAGATTGGCTGCCATTCCTTCCTGAAAATGACCAAATTCTCCGTCTGAACACACCCGCGCGTATCCGTTGGGCCGTGGTTTTGGCTGCTGGTTTGTTCCTGCTCTCCTTTTTCACTGTGACAGCAATGGCCTATGCAAAAGCCAAGCGTCACCAGTTGCGATTTGAGGTGGACAAGCGCTTGTGGCAAATGATTTTCAATTTCCTGCTCCCCCTTGGTGTGGGCGCAGTACTCTGTATAGCCCTTATCATCCAAGGCCACTACGGACTGACATCCTCCGTGATGTTGCTTTTCTATGGTTTGGCCCTAGTCAACTGCCAACATTACACCTACCCATCCTTGCGCTTTCTCGGCTATGGTGAAATCCTCTTAGGTATCATCGACTGTTTCTCCATCCACCATGCCCTTCTCTTCTGGTTTCTAGGGTTCGGTGTGCTTCATATCCTCTTCGGCATTCTCTACACACTTAAATACGACAGAAAAAAGTGATTGAAGAACTGAACTGCTTTAATAAGGCCTTTGAAAGCAAGGCCCGTCTTGGCATCATGTCTATCCTGATGGCCAATGAGTCGGCTGACTTCACCACACTGAAGTCACTGCTCGGGCTTACGGATGGAAATCTGGCTGGCCATACCCGCAATTTGGAAGAATTGGGCTTTATCCGATCCGAAAAACGATTTATCGGACGCAAGCCCAACACCACATTCTCTGTCACAGAAACCGGTCGTACCGCATTCACCGACCACATAGCTGCCTTGGAAAATTTCCTGAAAAACAATTCATAACCTCTTTTTTTTGTTTATACACTTTATATAATAAAGTACTTTAAAATATAATTAAAATATTTACAAACCACTTAAAATCACATTATTATGGAAGAAAACACCCAAAAAACCGCTTCAAATCACAACATGCTTCTTGGCTTGAAGCTCTTAATCATCATCGGCATCAGTGTATTGTTGCTCATTCCGCAATTTCTCATCATGAATCTTATTTCAGAACGGCAATGTACTCGGAACGATGCCCAAAGGGAACTGGCCAAAAGCTGGGGCATGGACCAGCATATAGAAGGTCCGGCCGTTGTTATACCCGGCAAGGAAAAGAACCTCTATCTTTTTCCCGAATCGTTAGACGTCACGGGCGACATCCAATCACAGACGCTCAAACGCGGCATTTTTGAATTTAGCGTCTATAACGCGCCCATCAAATTGTCAGGAACATTTAAATGTCCTAAAGAGCTTTATAAGAGAGGATTGTCAGATAATTCCTGCGAAAAGAGTTTCCTTTTCATCGGTCTGGGGGACTTGCGAGGGCTTTCGGAAAACGTAACGATAAAACTGAACGGCGTACCGTGTCAGGTAGAACCGGCTTCATCTTTCGCCGAATCTCCTTCCAATAGCGGATTGGTGTGTAGCTTTGATCTCAGTGCTCTGCTCAATGGCGACACCATACTTTTTGAGATCACGCTTCCCATCAAGGGCATTGATGGACTGTACTTTGCACCGGTGGGCAACTCCACCTCGGTTTCTCTCACATCCGACTGGGGAGATCCCAGTTTCCAGGGAAATTTCCTTCCCACGCAACGCGAAGTCAACGACAACGGATTCAAGGCCGTTTGGAAAGTGATGGCGCTCAACCGCGACTATGGCCAAATAGCAACAAACTCCTACAGTTGGGAATCCATGATGAATGGATCTGAACTTGGTGTTAATCTCTGCATCCCAGTGGACCAATACCAGCAGACCACTCGTACTGTGAAGTACGCCATTCTGATTATTATCCTCACCTTTGCGGTGGTCTTTTTCGTGGAAGTACGACGCAAAACCAATGTTCATATCGTACAATACATTCTCATCGGCATTGCCCTGCTTCTATTCTACACTTTGCTGCTCTCATTCTCGGAACACCTCCTGTTTGTGATTTCATACGCCATCGCCGCCTTGATGACCATCGGATTAATTACGGTATTTATGGCTGCCATCCTGAAAGACAAGAAAACGGCATTGGTTGTTGGTGGACTGCTGACATTGCTCTACATTTTCATTTTCGTGCTTTTGCAACTCGAAAGCTATGCTCTGCTGGCTGGCAGTTTGGGCCTCTTTGTCATTCTCGCTGCCGCGATGTACGCCACCGTGAAGATACGACGCCAGAGGTCTTAGCGACCTCTGGATGGGGGAACAGCCCCAACGGGCAACCCTCGTCCACCTGCCATTAGGACTTATTAACAATTTGCTTCGGATTCCTTGCAAGCCCTTATTTTAGACACACTTCCCATGTGCATAAAATTCAAGGGCTTTTTTGATTGCGTCACCTCCAAAAGTCTTACTTTTGCAACCAGATACAGGTTCTGAAAAGATTAAAAGGGAATCCTGTGAGAATCAGGAGCTATTCCCGTAGCTGTCAGTTCTTTACAACTTTCCGGCACCATGTCACTGACGATAGAAAAATTGTTGGGAAGACGCCGGGAAGCAGGACAAGCCAGAAGACCTGCCTGCATCCGAACTTTAGTAGCTTTCGGGATAAAAGCGCACTTGTCCGTGAGGATATATCCGTATTCCTGATGAGTTGCTATTTTAAATAACAACTTAATAACCAACCCAACCTATGATTGAAGACACCTACATTATCAAACGAAACGGCAAACGGGAACCCTTCTCCATGGAGAAGATTCGTAACGCTATCACCAAGGCTTTTGTCTCGGTGGGCTCGTTTCCGTCCCAGGAGGACATGATCAACATCCTGGGCCGTCTCTCCATCTTTGACGGCATCGCCGTGGAGGAAATCCAGAACCAAGTGGAGAAGTCGCTGATGGCCGAACGCTACTACGAAGTGGCCAAAGCCTACATTCTCTACCGTCAGAAGCACTATGAAGACCGGGAAGTGAAGGACAAACTGGACTGCCTCATCAACTACTGCAATGCCAAGAACGCCGCCACTGGCAGCAAGTACGATGCTAACGCCAATGTGGAGAAGAAGAACATCGCCACGCTGATCGGCGAGCTGCCGAAATCAAGCTTCATACGCCTCAATCGCCGTATGCTGTGCGACCGTATCAAGGAGATGTTCGGCAAAGAGGTGTCCGACAAATACTTATATCTGCTCAATCATCATTTTATCTATAAGAATGATGAAACGAGTATCGCCAACTACTGCGCCAGCATCACGATGTATCCGTGGCTGCTCAGCGGC
>JAFYEU010000104.1 GCA_017544105.1 Bacteroidales bacterium | reverse complement strand
CAGAACTACACGCTGCCCGAGGACGTGGACAAGGAGCACATCGAAGCCAAAGTGGAGCACGGAATCCTCACCATCACCCTGCCGAGATTGCAGAAGGAGGAACCCAAACTCGCCCGTACTATCACCATCGGGTAAATCTTCAGACGAAACAACAAAATTGTAGAGACGCGATGTATCGCGTCTCTTTTTTTTTTGCCGTTTGCAGAGACGTTCCGTAGCGCGTCCCTACAGGAAAACAATCGTTTGTCAGTGCATATTGGGATTTTATCTATCTTTGCCGCATGAAAAGACGAATCGTCATTTTGTTTGTCATGACCGTGATCCCGGCCGTCGCCGCTCTTGCCCAGACCGTCTATCAAAAAGACCGGTGGGGTGCTCGGCTGTACTATTTTGAAGAGAACACCATACGGTTGAAGGATCGTTGGGGTGATCGGTTGTTGTGGTTTGACGAGAATACACAGCAGGTGCGGCAGCAAGACCGGTGGGGCCAGCCGCTGCTCTATCTTGACGGTCAGACAGTAAGGTTGAAAGACCGCTGGGGTGAAGCATTGCTCTATCTCGACGGTCAGACTATCCGCCAGAAGGACCGTTGGGGCGCCCCTCTCTACTACATGGATGGCCAGACGCTGCGGTTAAAAGACCGCTGGGGTGCGCCCGTCTATTGGTTCGACTTCACCCCAGAATGGTGGCAGATCGCGTGCCTGGTGTTGATGTGAAAACAGCCTTTATCACTTCCAAAAAAATCGTATTTTTGCAAACTTTAACATTATTAATCTATTTATACCTTTATGAAAAAGTTTTTCCTGCTCCTCATAATCAGCGTTTTGACTGTCTTTCAGGCGCATGCCGTCCTCAAAGAGAAAGACTTGGCCCAGACCCTCGGCGTATTGCGCTCCGAGCTGGAGTTGTCATATAACGAACAGAAGGCCATGATGGCGCGCTACGAGAAGCGCTACGGCGAGCAGCACGCACGCCTCATCCGCATGATGCAGAACAGCAACCAGATCGCCCTGATGCTCTATTCGCAGAACGCCGACTTCACCTTCGACATGGCCTACGCCTGCCAGGCGGCCACCGAGCAGTACCGCAACCTGCGACTGTACCACGCGCCCTACGACAAGATGATCGCGCGTATCAAAACGGAGATCGAGCGTTATGACGCCCTGATCAAGACCTTGGAGAACCTGCCGCCACGACTGCTGCCCAATGGTGAACTCGGCACCCTACCCGACTCCATCCGCGAGATGATCCCCAAGAGAGTCCTGGACACCGCCGCCAAGAGCCTCTACATACTGGATGCACAAGGACTGGAAGACCGCGAAGCCTGCGTGGAATACGCCACCGCCCTGCGCGACAACTATATCACCATGCTGGAGAACATCCAACTGGACCAGGAATACTACGAGCGCGTCACCAACCGCGCCAAAGAACTCAACAAGTTCGCCATGGCCAAGTATGACGGCATCCAGAAGAACATCTTCCAGAATGGTGGCGACAACTACTTCAAAACCCTCAAACGATTCAAATGGCACTATTTTGCCGCCAAAAAAGATGTGGACGACCGCTACAAGTCCTTCAGCCGCAAGTCTGACTGGCGTGGACCTGTCATCTTCGGCATCAGCATCTTCATGATCGTCTATATCCTCATCGCCAGCGTTCTCAGCTACGTCATCATGCGATGGCTGCTGCCCAAACGATGGCGCGAGTATTTTGCAGACCAACACAAACGTCCTTTAGTCACCATCGCCTGCGGTGTGGCCATCTTCGCCATCTCCATCACCATCGCCCGCTTCTTCGTCAAACAGAACTTCGTGCTGATGGCCATCAACTTGATGACCTTCTTCGCATGGCTGACCGACGTGATCCTCATCTCCCTGCTCATTCGCCTCGATGACAAGCAGATCCGCGCCGGCGTACGCTCCTACATGCCGTTCATCCTTATGGCATTCCTCGTCATCGTCTTCCGCATCATCTTGATACCCAACAACCTCGTCAACCTGATCTACCCGCCCGTGATGCTGGTCTTCACCATCTGGCAGTTCTTCGTGATGAAGCGTAAAATCGCCAAACTGCCTGACAGCGACATGATCTACACCGTCGTCTCGCTCATCGTCATGATCATCTCCTGCGTGGCCTCTTGGTTCGGCTTCGTGCTGCTGGCTGTCCAGATCATGATCTGGTGGATGATCCAACTGGCTGCCATCCAAACCATCACCTGCTTCTATGACCTGGCCAAGATGTACGAACAACGCCATCTGACCCGCAAGATATCCAGAGACAAAGGGGAGAACATCAAAGACAAAAACGAGTTAAAGAAATATTTCAAGAAGATTCAGCCCAAGATGGTCAAGGGCGAATACATCGGCCGGACATGGTTCTACGACTTCCTATTCAAGGCGCTGTTGCCCATCTTGGCCATCCTCTCGGTGCCGGCCAGTGTCTATTGGGCCACCAGCATCTTCGAGATGTCGTCCATCTGCCGTAAGATCTTCCTCTATGTATTCCTGAACAAACCCGGCATCATCCAGCTCTCCCTGTTCAAGATCTGTCTGGTGCTCGAGCTCTACTTCCTGTTCCGCTACCTGAACTATGCCATCAAGGCGTTTTACAAGATGCTGCGGAAACGCCGCAAAAAAGACACGGTGGTACAGGGTCCGGGCAATGCTACCCTCGTCAACAACATCATCTCCATACTGGTCTGGGGCTTTTACGTCATCGCAGCCCTCATGATCTTCGAGGTCTCCAGCAGCGGCATCTCTATCGTGATGGCCGGCTTGGCCACCGGTCTTGGTTTTGCCATGAAAGACCTCTTGGAGAACTTCGTCTATGGCATCATCCTCATGACCGGCCGTTTGCGCGTGGGAGACTACATCGAGTGTGACGGCGTGCAGGGCAAAGTGGACAGCATCAACTACCAGAGCACCCAGATCGTGACGCTAGACGGAAGTGTCATCACCTTCCAGAACGCCTCCCTCTTCACCAAGAACTTCAAGAATCTGACCCGCAACCATGGCTACGTGCTGGTGAAGATCCCCGTGGGCGTGGCCTATGGCGTCAACGTGGAGAAGGTGCGCAACATGCTCCTCAAGAGCCTGGAGCCTCTCATCGTCAAGAACGAAGCCGGCAAATATGCGGTGGACAACAAGCAGGGCTTCAAGGTGATATTTGACGACTTTGGCGACAGCAGCGTGGACCTCTTCGTCGTCTGCTGGATCTTAGTGGAAGAGAAAGCCACCGTGGTGGCCCGCATCAAAGAGATCATCTATAACACCTTGAACAAAAACAAGATCGAGATCCCGTTCCCGCAACAGGATGTCTATATCCGTCACATGGAGGTGCCCGCGACTGTCAAGTCATCCTCCCCCAAAGCTGCAGCTGTCTCTGACGAAACAGAAGCTGAGGAGAGTCTGGATCTCACAACGGAGGAGCCGAGTGCTCCCAAGCCTAAGAAGAGAACTCGGAAGAGAAGCAACAAAGAGAAATCTGCCAAGAACGATCTTCCGGAAGTCACATCAACGGAGAAGGAATAGTAAGTTACAGATGGTCATGACGCCATCGAGTGCTTGTCACATCCTAACAGAGTCTATCTTGAGCCATGGTAGAATACAGTGAGACATCCCAGTCCGGCGCCGTCACGGGTTCTCTTGACGCCTTGTCGTCCACCTTCTCGGGCCACGAGCTTCTGCCCACACGGAGCCGGCAAGCGGGCAATGTGCTCTATCGCGCCCGCCGCTGGGGACGTTACTATGTGCTCAAGGGCCTCGCACCCGAGCACCGCGACGACCCCTCCTGCCGCGAGTTTCTCTCCAAAGAGTACCAAATCGGCGTGCAGCTCGACCACCCGAACATCGTGCGCGTGAACAGTCTGGAGGAGGACTCCCGGGCCGGGCTTTGCATCGTGATGGAGTATGTGGACGGGCAGAATCTTGACGACTGGCTGGCCACAAAACCCTCCGCCGCCGCCCGCAAGCGCATCTTCCGGCAGATTCTGGACGCCATAGCCTACTGCCACGACCGGCAAATCTGGCATCTCGACCTGAAGCCTTCCAACATCCTGATTACCAAAGACGGAATGACGGCCAAAATTATTGACTTCGGGCTTTCAGACAACAGCGTGTTCGCCTTCCGGCAGACGGGCGGCACGCGCAAGTACGCCGCACCCGAGCAGCTGGAGGGACGGCAGGTGGATCACCGCAGCGACATCTACGCCCTGGGCGGCCTGCTGAAGCGGATGTTCCCGCACCGTTACGGCCGCGCCGTCCGCCATGCGCAGCACCCCGACCCAGGCAAACGTCCGCAGTCGGTGGCGGCATTGGCCAAGCTGATGCGCCCGCGATGGGGATTGTGGCTGATTCCGTTGCTCCTCATCGGCCTGTTTTGTTTTTGGATGCATCCCAACGGAAAAATCTTCCCCGTCATGTTAGACTCCGGACAGACGGTCTATGCCAAGGTACTGTCGCACTGGCACCGCACGGTGGCCTTCGTATGCCCCAGCAATGCGAGAAGCTGGCACGATATCCCCAACGCCCCTTCTGGCGATATGGTCATCCCTTCGCGAATCCGATGCCGAGGCGTCCGCTACCGCGTCACAGAGTTGGATTCCTGCGCATTCCAGGGCTGTATTGAACTTACCCATTTGACGCTTCCCGAAGGCCTCCAACGAATCGGGGAAGGGGCTTTCGGCGGAGACAACAGGATTGCGGACACGCTCGTCATCCCACGTTCACTGAAGGTGCTGGAAAACGCACCTTTTTCAGACTGTCACTCGCTGACTACTCTGATATGGAAGGCATTGGACTGTAGCACAGGCATTCCACCCAACCATTCCGACCAATTCTTCTATCGGTGCAGTTCCTTGAAAAAAGCCATTGTAGATGATTCCGTCTATGTTTTGCCGCCACGTGCATTCAACGATATGAGTTGGTTGGAGGAGATTGTGCTCCCGAACCATATAGTTGAGATACCCAGAGATTTTGCAGCT
>JAFYEU010000103.1 GCA_017544105.1 Bacteroidales bacterium | reverse complement strand
GTCTATGACTGGAAGAAGTTCAATGGACAGACGAAAAAGCTGCAGCCCAATGCGGTGATTTTCAGCGATGTGGGTCCTGGATGCCGCTGGGTCGGCAACGAGGAGGGAAAATGCGGGCGCACCTGCTGGTCGCGGCTTGATATCGAGGGTTTCGGTCCCGGTGCCGACGCCCCGTCGCAGGACACGCTCAACGCGGGCAACTACAACGGCGCCTGCTGGATTCCCGCCGAGACGGACGTCTCCATCCGGCCGGGCTGGTTCTGGCGCGAGAGCGAGCACCCGAAGAGCGTGCAGGAGCTGCTGAAGATCTACTACAACAGCGTGGGCCGCAACTCCCTGCTGCTGCTCAACGTGCCGCCCGACAACCGCGGTCTCATCCCCGCCGAGGACTCGCTGCGTCTTATGGAGTTCCGCGCCGCGTTGGACAGCATTTTCGCGAAAGATTTGGCGAAAAAAGCTAACTATGTTTCGGTATCGAATTATCGTACAAATGACAAAAATCCTCGAATGGAGTTCTGGAATAGTGTGAGAACATGCTGTGGGCCTTGGCCGTACCATGGTTACTGGGTGATTAGAGACGACCGATATGACTCCTATTGGGCCACCGACGACAGTGTAATTACCGCTTGGGTAGAGCTTACGTTCGACGAGCCGCAGACCTTCAATCGCGTGATGCTGCAGGAGTACATCCCGTTAGGCCAGCGGGTGGAGAAGTTCCATGTTGAGGTAGAGGACGAGAACGGCAACTGGCACACCATCGCCGAGGAGACCACCATCGGCTACAAGCGGATTGTGCTTACCGAGACTGTCACTACCAAGAAGGTGCGCGTGGTCATCGACCAAAGCCGTGCCTGCATTGTGCTGAACCGCTTCGGGCTGTTCATGGACAACATCCTTCCATAGAGTCTGGCGACCCGTGAAATTTTATCCAGACCACCTTAGACACATTCCAGAAAAAAATGCTATCTTTGCGGCCGTTTAACATTAAAAACTACGCATTATGAAAGCATCAGAAATTTTAGCATTTGTAGCAGGTGCCGCTGCCGCAACCGGAATCACGCTTCTCTGTACTACCGACAAAGGTAAAGAATTGTGTCAGAAGGTATCCAGCAAACTCACCAAAGAGGAAATCGACAAACTGATCGAGAAACTGAAAAAACGTCGTACGGAAGCCCCCAGCGAGGAGGAAGCGTACATTGACTCCATCATCAACGAAGTGGTGGAAGATGACGAACCCAACGAGTAACCACATATCTCAACAACAGCACAACACATTAACATTGTGCTATTTATAATTATCAACTAAAGTTATAATCTAGGATCTGACCTATGGATTTGTTACACCGGTTATTTCGCAAATCCCCGCGCAATGAGAAGACGGCGCAGGATGTGAAGACTTATCTGTCAGAGTATTATGATCTCTTCAAACTAGAGTTGTTGGAGAAGTCCTCCCAGATTCTCTCCATCATTTTCTCCATGTTGATTGTGATTGTAAGCGCCCTGGTGGTCGTCATCTATCTCTCCTCCGCCTTTGTCAGCTGGCTCACCAACGTCTTGAATGCGACCTGGGCCTACATGATTGTCTGCGGCATTTTCATTCTCATCATCTTGATTGTCTGGTACTTCAAAGACACGCTCTTCATCAAGCCGCTCATCCGCAAGTTCAGCCGGGTGCTCTATCCGACACAGGACGCGGACGTGGAAGAGATCTTGCATGATGAAGAGCCATCCCCCATAGGAAAGCCTCAAGGTCCTGAAAGCGAAATGGAAGGAGGCACATTATGAGTAAGAGAAAGTCCACAGCCCCTTACAACAGTCTGCAGGAGATAGCTTATCGTCGGCAGCAGTTGAAGGCACAGATCCGCCGTCAGGAGAACATCCTGGTGAAAGACATGGATGCCTATGAGGACGACATCGAGACCTTCAAAAGGCTCTGGTCCAAGGTCAAGGGGGTGCGTCATCTGAGGCAGAACATCAGTTCGTCCGGGATTGGGCAGGCGGTGCAGGCCGTCCGTTCGCTCCCCATCGGCAAGAACGCCGCCAAAAGCAGTCGGCGGCCGGGGTGGCTCACCGCTTTTGCGATAGGCTCGGAGGTAGCCAACTGGATTCTGCAACGCAGACGGAACAAGAAGAAATAATCCGGCATCGACAGGTCTGATCCTATCATCCGTCCAGCAAGAATAACAACAATTAACGATTCATAAACACACAAAAATGGCAGAAAAAATCTCAACAAAGGTAAAACCCGGAGTGGTTTACGGTAAAGACTTACAAGAAATCTTCAGAATTGCCAAGGCAGAGAAGTTCGCGCTCCCGGCAGTCAACGTAGTGGGCACGAATTCCATGAATGCAGTCATGGAAGCAGCGGCGGCGGTCAACTCCCCCGTCATGATCCAGTTCTCCAACGGCGGCGGCCTCTTTGTAGGTGGCAAGTCGCTGAACAATGACGATCAGGCGGCGGCCATCCGCGGCACCATCGCTGGCGCCAAGCACGTGCACACGATGGCGGAGGCTTACGGCATCCCTGTGGTGCTCCACACCGACCACGCAGCCAAGAAGTTGCTCCCTTGGATTGACGGTCTGTTGGACGCAGGCGAGAAATACTACGCCAAGCATAGCAAACCGCTCTTCAGCTCCCACATGCTGGACCTCTCCGAGGAGCCTCTGAAAGAAAACATCGCCATCTGCAAACAATATCTGGCCCGCATGTCCAAGATAGAGATGACGCTCGAGATCGAGCTCGGCATCACGGGCGGCGAAGAGGATGGTGTGGACAACACCGGCATCGACAGCTCCCGCCTCTACACTCAGCCCGAAGACGTGGCCTACGCCTACGGTGAGCTCATGAAGATCAGCCCCAACTTCACCATCGCCGCCTCCTTCGGCAATGTACATGGCGTGTACAAACCCGGCAATGTGAAATTGGAGCCTATCATCCTGCACAACTCCCAGTTGTACATCAAGAAGAACTTCCAAACGGGCGACAACCCCGTTAACTTTG
Source organism: Bacteroidales bacterium (assembly GCA_017544105.1). Lineage (GTDB taxonomy): Bacteria > Bacteroidota > Bacteroidia > Bacteroidales > WCHB1-69 > F23-D06. The sequence continues at coordinate 14,469 of JAFYEU010000103.1, read as the reverse complement.
TATTCCATGGCGGCTCCGGCTCCGAGCCTGCCAAGATCAAGGAAGCCATCAACTACGGCGTGGTCAAGATGAACATCGACACCGACACCCAGTGGGCTTTCTGGGAGGGCGTCATGAAATACTACAAGAAGAACGAGGCCTATCTCCAGTCGCAAATCGGCAACCCTGAAGGTGACGACAAGCCCAACAAGAAATACTACGACCCGCGCGCCTTCCTGCGCAAAGGCGAAGAGTCTGTTGTGGAACGCCTCAAAATCGCCTTCAACGATCTGAACTGCGTGAACAGATATTAACAGAACCTCCCTTATCATCGCGTAACCCTCTATCCGACGGTTACGCGATGATATTTTATAGACATGAGAAAGATCACGGCATATATCCTGCTCTGGTGCTGTTGTCTGCTGCTGGCAGGCACCCTCCACGCCCAAGAGGCCAACACCACCCCCACGGACAGCGTCAACGCCTCGTCTGTGTCTCCCGACTATATGCCCGTACTTTACACCCAGTTGCCAACGGAGCAGTATCAGATGCTCGACTATCGTGAAGTTGACATCAGCATGTTCCACACTCCCCAGACCAACCCGCTGTCAGACCCTTATCACCTATACCAGTCTTTGGGCATCTACTCGCAAGCCCATCAGAACATGCTGTTCCACCTGGAACCACGCACAGGCTTCTCGATGATCACCCTCCCCTTCCCGCTCTATTTCAGAAAACAACAAGACCTCCGTTACTATGAGGTGGCCACCTCCTACACCAAACTCAACTACACCTATGGTATCGAGACCGAAAACAGCTTCCAGGCGCTGCACACCCAGAAAGTCAGACAATTCAACTTCACCTTCGACCTGAACGGATACAGCAACCAAGGATATTTCATCCACCAAGCCACGAACATGTTCACCATGAATGTGTTCGGCCATTACCAGACCCCTAAGAACCAGTATGGTGTTTTTGTCTCCTACCTGTTAAACCATGGCAAATTTGCCGAGAATGGCGGTCTGACCGACCATGCAGCCTTCGCAGACCGGAAGCCCATGTCCGCCAACCCGATGGAGGATCTCGGAAGCTACAGTGTACTTTTCAGCAATGCTTCCACCCTCATCAACACCCATGATATCTATCTGATGCAGTATTTGAACCTGGAAAACAAAAAAGGCTTCTATTTCGGAACCTTCACCCACACCTTTCAGTTCAACAGAATCAACAGTCTGTTTTATGACCATGACCTGAATAACGACTACTATCAAAACCAATACTATATCAACACGGACACCACCCGTGACACCATCTGCTACAACAGCATCTCCAATGCCCTGCAGTGGTCCAACTACCGTCCTTTTGACACTATCAACAGCCAAAACTACTTCTTCCGCATTGCCGGTGGCGCCCGCCATGAATATGTAGGAGCGCTCATGCCCTATTATCGCGGCAACACCATCACCCTGTTCGCCCGTACCAACATCCGCCTTTTTAGCGTTTGGGACATCTTCGGCGGCATCTCCTACTCTTTCTTCGGATACAACAAGAATGATGCTCATGCCTACGCCAAAGCCACTTTTGCCATCAACCGACGAACCCGTCACCATCTTGGCTTCACGGCGGACTTCTACCGTGTATCACCCGATTATTTCTACAGTTATTATATTGGCAACAACAGCCTCTGGTACAACGACTGGCCCAAACAGAACAACCTCAAACTCAGCGCCTACTGGACCCGGAAAGACTACAAGGTGAGCTTCAACTACTACATGATGCATCACTACATTTTCCTCAACAGCCACTACGTACCCGAGATGTCCAAAGCCGGGATCAGCATCATACAGTTGCAAGCCGAAGCACCCGTCCGGATCCAGAATTACTATTTGGACGTCTATATGGCCTTGCAGCATGCCACCAAATCTGACATCTCGTTACCGCTCTTTGCCGGCAAGCTGTCCACCGGCTACTGTTTCCGCATCTTCAAAAAAAGACTCAACATCCAGTTGGGAGGCGACTTGATGTTTAACACCTCCTATTATGCTGACGGCTACAACCCCTTACTGCACCAGTTCTATCATCAGGAAGAGATCAAGCTGGGCAACTACCTATATTTCGACCTGCACCTGTCGTTCCGCGTGAAGCGCATCTCCTTCTTTGTCAGAGGGGGCAACCTATTGGCCGGCCTGATGGGGTTCCGATACGTAACCACGCCCAGCTATCCGTTGCAGGCGCAGAATTTAAGGGTGGGCATCAACTGGCGTTTTTATGACTAACATTACAACCTTTAATATTTCAAAAAATGGACTATAGAATAGAAAAAGATACTTTAGGCGAGATGCGTGTGGAGTGTGACAAGTTGTGGGGAGCGCAAACGCAGCGTGCCTTGGAGAATTTTGTCATCGGCAAAAAGAAAATGCCTATCGAGATCATCTACGGCATTGTGACGGCCAAAAAGGCTGCAGCCATGGCCAATTGCGATGCGGGGGTCTTGACCCCGGAAAAGTGCGACCTGATTGTCCGCACCTGTGACGAGATCCTGGCGGGCCGCTGGGATGACCAGTTCCCGTTACGCATCTGGCAAACGGGCTCTGGCACACAGACCAACATGAATGTCAACGAGGTGATCGCCCACCGCGGGCATCAGCTGCATGGCGGCCAACTGGACGATCTGCAGCTCTTCTTATCACCCAACGACGATGTCAACAAGTCCCAGTCCACCAACGACATCTTCCCCACGGGCATGCGCATAGCGGCCACGAAGGTCATCCTCGAGAAGACGGTGCCGGCGATAGAGCGGATGATGGAGACCTACCGGGAGAAGATTGCCGAATATGCGGAGATCAAGAAGATCGGGCGCACGCACCTGATGGATGCCACCCCGCTGACCTTGGGACAGGAGCTCTCCGGCCACCTGTCTCAGTTGGAGCATGGCCTGGAGACCATCCGCTCTGCCATGAAGCATCTGATGGAACTGCCCATCGGCGGCACCGCGGTGGGTGACGGCCTCAACACGCCCGAAGGTTACGATCGTAACGCCCTGCACTATATCAACGAGTTCACAGGCCTGACGTTCACCAACACGCCCAACAAGTTCGAGGCGATGGCCACCCACGACTCCATGGCGGAGATGTCGGGGGCTCTCAAACGGTTAGCCGTCTCCCTCATGAAAATCGCCAACGACTTCCGGCTGCTCAACTCGGGTCCCCGCTGTGGCTTTGGAGAAATCATCCTGCCCGCCAACGAGCCCGGCTCCTCCATCATGCCCGGCAAGGTCAACCCCACCCAGTGCGAGGCGTTGTCGCAAGTGTGCTGCCAGGTGATCGGCAACGATGTGGCCATTACCACAGGCGCCATGCAAGGACACCTGCAGTTGAATGTCTTCATGCCCCTGATCGGCCGCAACCTGCTCCAGTCATCGAGACTCCTGGCCGATGTGATCAACTCCTTCAACGACCACTGTCTGAAAGGCATCACGCCCAACCTGGAACGCATCCGCATGCACCTCAACAACTCCCTGATGCTGGTCACCAAGCTCAGCCCCCATATCGGCTACTACAATGCTGCCAAGATAGCCCAGCAGGCCCATCGCGACGGCACCACCCTACGCGAGGCTGCCCTGCAACTCGGACTGGTCAGCGAAAAGGAATTCGACGAGTGGATGAAGCTGTGATGAGTTATCAGTTAGAAGTTAAAGGCTAATGGCTAATAGCCAAAGGCCAAAGTTCAAAGTCAAAGTTCAAAGTTCATAGTTCAAGTCACATGCACATCATCCTCATCGCCTCACTGCTGCCGGTAGTCATCCTGATGGCCTACATCTATGCAAAGGACAAATACAAGAAAGAGCCTTTCTCCATGATCCTCAAGGCACTGATAGGAGGTGCTTTGGCCGGCCTCTTGGATGTCTTGTTGCTCTCCCTCACGGGACTGGGCAGCATCCAGTTCTATGACCCTTTGATCAACTCCGCCTATATGGCATTCGGCCTTGCCGGTCTTCCCGAAGAGCTATGTAAATTCTTTTTCTTGTTCCTCTTCATCTGGCGAAGCCCGTACTTTGACGAATACTACGACGGCGTGGAATACGGAGCCTTCACCGGTCTGGGTTTCGCCGCCTTGGAGAACATCGGCTATGTATCGCAATACGGCCTGCAGGTGGCAGTGTCCCGGGCGTTGTTCGCCGTCCCGGCCCATTGCTTCTTCGGCATCATCATGGGCTATTTCTTCGCTTACGCCAAATTCAGACCATGGCATCGCAAAAGATACCTGCTGCTTTCATTGTTCCTGCCTGTGATCTTTCATGGAATCTATGACTTCTTGCTGATGTACAACAACGCCTTGGAGGATGTCCAACTTGGCTACATCCTCTATGCAGGCTGGTTTGTCTTCTTCTTTCTGTTATTCCGCTTCGCGAAGAAGAGGCTCCACAAGATGATCGGCAAATAGCCGACCTACTTGCCCATCTTCTCCTTCAGCACTTGAGCGGTATAGGAGCGCTTGCGTTCTATCAACTTTTCGGGCGTGCCCTCAAAGACCACCTCGCCACCCTTCTCTCCCCCTTCGGGTCCCAGATCGATGATCCAGTCGGCGCACTTGATCAGTTCCGTATTATGCTCAATCACCCAGATGGAGTTATTGCGTTCGATAATGCGGTTAAAGGCGGCATAAAGCTTGTTGATATCATGGAAATGCAGGCCTGTGGTAGGCTCGTCGAAGATGAAGAGTTTGTTCTGGTCCTTGTCTTCCTGCGACAGATAGTAGGCCAGTTTCACACGCTGGGCCTCGCCACCGGAGAGTGTGGAGGATGACTGTCCCAGCACCAGATAGTCGAGGCCGACCTCTTCCAGCGGGATCAGGCGGCGCAAGATATTCTTGATCACATCGGTCATGGGCAGGGAGCGGAAGAACTCCACCGCCTCCCGGACGGTCATCTGGAGGATATCATAGATGTTTTTGTCATTGACTTTGATGTCGAGGGCCTCATCCCGGAAGCGTTGGCCATCGCAGGAGGGGCATACCAGCTCCACATCGGCCATAAACTGCATGTTGATACGGATCCGGCCCTCCCCTTCGCACTCTTCGCAACGACCGCCGGCCACATTGAAGGAGAAGAACGAGGAGCGGTAGTTACGCTGTTTGGCCAAGGGCTGCGAGGCAAAGAGCTCCCGGATGTGGTCATACGCCTTGACGTACGTCACGGGGTTGGAGCGGGTGGAGCGGCCAATGGGATCCTGGTCCACGAAGACGACCTCCCGGATGCGGGTCATATCGGCCTCAATTCGGGAGTAGCGCCCCGGTTTCACACTGCCCTGGTTCAGCATTTTCATCAATCCCGGGTATAGCACGTTGGACACCAAGCTGCTCTTGCCGGAGCCGCTCACGCCCGTGATGACCACCAGGCATTCCAGCGGTAGCTTCACGTCGATATTCTTGAGATTATGTTCCTTGGCGCCGAACACTTCCACATAGTTACGCCACTTGCGGCGCGTCTTGGGCTTGGGGATGGCGAGGCACTCCTCGGGCGCATATCCGCCGATGATGCCGCGCATATAGGAGGCTGTGAGATTGTCTTTCGTCGCCAGCAGCTGGTCGATCGTCCCACTGAACACCACCTCGCCGCCATTCTGGCCCGCGAGCGGTCCAATGTCGATGATATAGTCAGCGGCGCGGATGATGGCATCGTCATGTTCCACGATAACCACAGTATTGCCGATATCGCGAAGATGCTTCAGCACGTTGATCAGATTATGGGTGTCGCGGGGGTGCAGACCGATGCTGGGCTCGTCGAGCACATAGAGAGAGCCCACCAAGCTACTGCCCAGGGAGGTGGCCAAGTTGATACGTTGCACCTCACCGCCCGACAGGGTGCCGCATTGGCGCTCCAGCGTCAAATAGCCGAGGCCCACCTCGTTGAGGACCCCGATACGGTTGGTGAGCTCCCGTACCAGAAGCTCGGCAATCTTCTTCTCCGCAGCATTGGCATAATGGAACTTCTGAAAGAAGACATGCAGGTCGGAGAGCTGCATGCTGATCAGATCCACGATGGTCTTGCCGTTCACACGCACATAGGAGGCGTCGGGACGCAGACGGTGTCCTTGGCAGTCGGGACAGGTCTCGCGGCCGCGATAACGCGCACGGAGCACCCGATATTGAATCTTGTAGGCATTGGCATCCACAAACTGGAAGAACTGCTCAATGCCCTCCACCTGATGGGTCGGATCGCCATGCCAAAGCAGGTCATACTCCTCCGGGGTCAGGTCCTCGATAGGACAGTGCAAACGAAAGCCTCGTTTGGAAGCCTGACGCATGAAGTAGGTCTTCCACTCCTTCAGGACATCCCCATGCCAGCAGGCCACCGCATCCTCAGCAACAGAGAGTGAACGGTCTGGGAACACCAGGTCCGCATCCACACCCTCGATACTGCCGGAGCCGGAGCAGGTCTTGCAAGCCCCATAAGGGTTGTTGAAACTGAACAAGTTCACGGACGGCTCCTCAAAAAGCATCCCGTCAGCCTCGAAGCGGTTGTTGAACGACTTCTGGCTCACCGTGTCTCCCTCCACCTGAATCACACAGGCGCCCTTCCCCTCGTGGAAGGCTGTCTGCAGGGAGTCTTGCAGACGAGTGGCATTGGCCGACAGATTGTCCGACTTGAAACGGTCAACGAGCAGGAACATCACATCCACCCGCGTGGCCTTCCGGCCATTGAGGAACTCATCTATCTCGCACAACTTTTTATCATAGACCACACGACTGAAGCCCTGCAGCTTCAACATGCCGAGTTGTTCCACCAGAGTACGGCCCTCGGGGATGGCAATGGGCGACAGCACATAGACTCTCTTCCCCTCGGGAATGGACATCACATAGTTGAACACATCCTCCACATAGTCGCGACGCACCTCCTTCCCGCTGATGGGCGAATAGGTATGACCGATGCGGGCAAACAACAGTTTCAGATACTCATATATCTCCGTCACCGTGCCCACCGTGGAACGCGGATTGTGCGACATGCTGTACTGCTGAATGGCAATAGCCGGCGGAATGCCTTTCACCGACTTGACCTCAGGCTTGTGCATCTTGCCCATAAACTGCCGGGCGTACGAGCTGAGACTCTCCACATAACGCCGTTGTCCCTCCGCATAGAGCGTGTCAAAAGCCAACGATGACTTTCCAGAACCTGAGAGGCCTGTCACCACCACCAGCGCATTTCGGGGAATATCCACATCAATATTCTTCAGGTTATTGACCCTGACGCCCCGCAATTCTATCACTTTATCGTTTGCCATCTTCCGTTTTTATCCGTTTACTAAACTTTGTCATACCATCTTGCCAAATACCAATCCGTCACACAAAATAGATATCCTTGATGACGGGAAATGCATAATCGGCATTGATACGGTTCAGGATATTCGTCTTCTGACCCATCAGTTCAAATCGCAAGGCGGCATTGGTCACCTTGACGCGCATGATGCCGTTGATGACCGACTGGCAGGTGGAATACCTGGCACATGCATCTCCGACATATTGCGGCCAATTTTCCATCACAATCCGTTCGGCATACAACTGCTGCTTGCCGTTTTTCTGCACAAACTTCTGCAATAATTCTTTGACTGAATGCGTATTATCAGAATTCATCCCTCTTAAAATTCAAGACGGCAAATATACAAAAATGGAGCCAGTTTTTGTGTATATTTGCGGCCTGAAAAAAATATATACTATGGATACTGTTGTTAGCGGCATCAGGCCGACTGGATTATTACATTTGGGCAATTATTTCGGAGCCCTCAGAAACTTTATCAAGATGCAGGAGGAGGCGCGTTGTTTCTTTTTCATCGCAGACTATCACTCCCTCACCACGCATCCCACCCCGACAGATTTGCAGACCAACGTCAAGAATGTGCTGATTGACTACATTGCCGCAGGACTGGACCCTGAAAAGGCCACCATCTATGTGCAGAGCGATGTTCCGGAAGTGTGCGAGCTCAGCCTGCTGTTGTCGATGAACGTCTATATCGGCGAGTTGCAGCGTGTGGCATCGTTCAAGGAGAAGGTGCGTCGCCAGCCGCAGAATGTGAATGCGGGCCTGCTCAACTACCCCGTACTGATGGCGGCCGACATCCTGCTGCACCGAGCCGACAAGGTGCCCGTGGGCAAAGACCAGGAACAGCATCTGGAGATGACCCGCGACTTTGCGCAACGGTTCAACCATATCTACAAACACGAATACTTCAAGCTGCCCGTGGCTTACAACTTCGGCAACGAACTGGTCAAGATCCCCGGACTGGATGGTTCCACCAAGATGTCCAAGTCTGACAACGAAGGCTCCTGCATCTATCTGGCCGACGCCCCCGAGGTGGTCCGCAAGAAGGTGATGAAGGCCGTTTCCGACAGCGGTCCCACCGAGCCTGGCCAACCCAAGTCGCAGGCGGTGGAGAACCTCTTCCAGCTGATGAAGGCCGTCTCCACTCCCGACACCCTTCAGTTTTTCGAAGACCAGTACCAGAACTGCGCCATCCGTTATGGCGACATGAAAAAGCAGCTGGCTGCGGACATGATTGCCTTCATCCAACCCATCTACGAACGCATCCAGGAGTTGCGCTCCAAAGACGACTATATCAGCAAGGTGGCCAGGATGGGTGCTGAGCGGGCGCGCGAGAGTGCCGCCAAGACCGTCCGGGAAGTACGTGAGATTATCGGATTCAAACCTTTATAAACCATGTCCTTACTGGCAGAACACTCCCTTTGGCTGATACCCGTTGCCATCGCCTTGGGCGTAGGATACGCGCTCTTCCTCTATTTCCGCAACCACAACATCGAGTTCGAGAAGGGGCATCGTATCGCCATGGCCTCCCTGCGCGGCTTGGCCGTGACCCTCATGGCCCTGCTGCTGATGTCTCCCATGCTGAAACGGACCGTCAAGGAGACCGACAAGCCCGTTGTCATCGTGGCGGTGGACAACAGCGAGTCGTTGCGCGCCGCGCCAGACTCCAGCTTCTACCTCAACGACTATGCCGCCCGCGTGGGCGAACTCATCGCCGACATCGGCTCCCAATATGAAGTCAAGACCTATCTGGTGGGCGACAAAAACCGACTCACCCCCGAAAACGAAGCCCTGCAGATCCCGCTAGACGACAAGTCCACCAACCTCTCCTCCCTTTTCGAAGAGATGGAGATGCTCTACGCCAACCGCAATGTGGGCGCAGTGGTCATGCTCAGCGACGGCATCTACAACACGGGGGCCAACCCTTACTACCGGGCCGAGAAGGTGAAATACCCCGTCTATACGGTCGGCCTGGGCAGCCCGGAGCTGAGCACCGACCTGCTCATCGCCGGCGTTGACTACAACAAGCAGGCCCTCAAGGGCAACTTCTTCCCCGTGGAGATCAAGGTGGCCGCCAACAAACTGGCCGGCAAACGCGCCGAACTGACCGTCTCCGAAAACGGCAACACCATCCTCACCAAGTCCATCCAGATCAGTGGCAAGCAACATTTCGAGACCGTCAAACTCAGCATCGAGGCCAAGAATTCCGGACTCCACGGCTACACCATCGATCTGACCGAACTGGACGGCGAAGTGACCTACAAGAACAACCACACCAAGTTCTACGTGGAGGTCATCGAGCAACGCGACAAGATAGCCATCGTCTATCAGTCGCCCCACCCCGACGTGGCCGCCATCAAGGAGGCGCTGGAGCAGACCGACAGCTATGAGGTCACCGTATCTTCCATCGACCAATTCAACAACACGCCCTCCGACTACAGCCTCTTCATCCTGCACCAGCTGCCCGCCATTGGACAATCGGCAGCCAACCTGCTGACACAAATCCGGAAAGGCGGCATCTCCACGCTCTACATCTTAGGTCCTAAAAGCGACCTCAACAGCTTTAGCGGACTCAACAGCGGTGTTTCCATCACACAATCCAAAGCCCTGACCAACCAGGCAGTACCCGTCTATAACGACAACTTCACCAGCTTTTCCTTCTCCGAGGAGACCCGCCAGCTGATGGGACGTTTCCCTCCCGTCAAGACCGTCTTCGGCACCTATAAGACAGCCGTGTCGGCCAACGTATTCCTCTACCAGAAAGTCAGCGGCGTGGACACCAAATATCCGCTCATCGCCTTCAACGAGAGCGGCGGCGTTCGCACGGGTGTCATCACCGGCTCCGGCATCTGGTCGTGGAAACTATACAACTTTATGTATAAGGAGAACCATGATGCCTTCAATGAGATCATCAACAAGACAGCGCTCTACCTAGCCTCCCGCACCGACAAAAGCCAGTTCCGGGTGCAGCACGCACAGGTGTTCCGCGAGAACAGCGACGTGGAGTTCACGGCCGAACTATACAACGACAGCTACGAGCTGATCAACGAGCCGGATGTCAAGATGAGCATCAAGGGCCATGGCGACACCACCTACGAAGCCCAGTTCTCCAAGCAGAACAACGGCTACTACCTGAACGTCGGCGAGCTGCCTACAGGCACCTACCAGTGGACCGCCACCACCCAGTCGGGCAACAAGAAATTCTCCAAGAGCGGACAGTTCACCGTCCAGGAGGTCATGTTGGAGACTGCCAACCTCATTGCAGACCACGACCTGCTGAAGAGCATCTCTACCGCCACCAACGGTCAGTTCTTCACCCGGGACCAAATAAAAGAGGTGGCCAAAGCCATCAAGGCTAACGAGAACATCAAGACCATCGCCACCTACAAGAAACGCTACAAGATGCTGCTCAGCTCTCCTTGGTACCTGGGTGCCATCCTGCTGCTGCTCGGCATAGAATGGTTCTTGAGAAAGTGGAACGGAGGATACTAGAGGAGTTAAGAGTTATTAGTTAAAAGTTAATAGTTTGGGGTGATCCCGTAATTCGTATTGAATAGTTTACCATGTTGAAAAGATTCTTTATCATAATCATCGTGTTGGGAATGGCGTGGATGGGTTCTGGGCAGCAGATTGCCTTGCTGAAGTATAATGGTGGTGGCGACTGGTACGCCAACCCCACTTCGCTGCCCAACCTGATTGCCTTCTGCAACCAGAACTTGGGGATGTCGTTAGACAGCAAACCCGCCACCGTGGAGGTCGGCAGTAGCGACATCTTCCAATATCCCTACGTACACATGACCGGCCACGGCAACGTGGTCTTCAGCGAATCCGAAGTGGCCAACCTGCGCATGTATCTGATGGCCGGCGGCTTTCTCCACGCCGACGACAACTACGGCATGTCATCCTACATCCGTCGCGAGATGAAGAAGGTGTTCCCGGAGTTGGAGCTCGTGGAGCTGCCCTTCAACCATCCGATCTTCCATCAGAAGTACAACTTTCCGAACGGGCTACCCAAGATTCACGAGCACGACAACAAGCCGCCCCAAGCCTTTGCTCTTTTCTATGAGGGACGCATGGTCTTCCTCTTCACCTATGAGTGCGACTTAGGCGACGGCTGGGAAGACTTCGTCGTGCACAAAGACTCCGAGGCCACCCGCACCAAAGCCCTGCAGATGGGGGCAAACATCATCCAATATGTGTTTAGCTATTAGCTATTGGCCGTTAGCTATTGGCAGTTGGCCATGTAACCGTTTATTATTCAAAATCTTAATTTCTTAGCTTATGAAAAAAAATCTTATCATCACCATAATGCTGTTCCTCTGCGTGGGGATCTCCTTCGCCCAGAAGGACACCATCACGGTCATCTCCTTCAACATCCGCTACAACAACCCTGGCGACGGCGACAACATCTGGGACAACCGCAAGGCTTCGGTGGTCAAGATGGTCGAAATGGAGCGGCCCGACTTCCTCTGCATACAGGAGGCCTACATGGTACAGCTCAGCTATCTGTTGGACAAGCTGCCGGACTATAAATACATCGGCGTGGGTCGTGACGACGGCAAGCAAGGTGGTGAGCATATGGCCATCCTCTACCGGGCCGACCGCTATGAGTGGTCATCACATGGCGACTTCTGGCTCAGCGAGACGCCGGATGTCTGCTCCCGAGGCTGGGATGCCGCCTGCCACCGCATCGTGACGTGGGGCTTCTTCAAAGACAAGAAGAGCGGCAAATATCTATACTGCTTCAACACGCACTTAGACCATGTGGGCGAGGTCGCCCGCCGCGAGTCCGTGAAACTCATTACCGACCGCATCAAGCAGATAGCCCTCGACAAGAAATACAACAAAGCCTTCGACAAGAAAGCGCCCATCTTCTTGACTGGCGACTTCAACTCCGGCACTGAGAGCGAAATCTTCGAACCGCTGAAGAAGATCATGAGGCAGGCCCGCGAGGATGCGCCCGTCACCGACCATCGTGGCACCTTCAACGGCTGGGGCAACGCGCCCAACAACATCGTCATCGACCACATCTTCTACAAGAACGCCACCCCGATCCTCTTCCAGACCCTCGACTCCGACCAATACGGCCGCTGGCTCATCTCCGACCACTACCCGGTGAAATGCGTGTTTGTAAGATAGTTACTCCTCTGTTTTTGTTAACATGATGATTATAAAAAAAAGCCAAGAGCAGCATTATGATCTATAAAAAATAGTATATTTGCCGCCTGCAAATTATATATAATATGGTAATCGATGAATTAAAACAATCAGAAGCTTTACTGGAAGGACATTTTCCACTCTCTTCCGGACGTCATAGTGACCGTTATTGTCAATGTGCTAAACTGTTACAATACCCCGATCGGGCCGAGCGTGTCATCAAAGTCATCACCGAGCAGGTCAAAGACCTGAACATCGACATGGTGGTGGGACCGGCCATGGGCGGTATCATCGTAGCCTACGAGTTGGGCCGTCAGCTGGGCAAACCCGCCATCTTCACCGAGCGGGTGGACAATGTCATGACCCTGCGTCGCGGCTTTGAGGTGAAACCCGGCCAGCGCCTCCTCATCACCGAGGATGTGGTCACCACCGGCAAGTCCTCCCTGGAGACCATCGAGGTGCTCAAGTCCTTCGGCGCCGAGGTAATCGGCATCGCCTGTCTGGTGGACCGCAGCGCCAACGCACTGCCCTACCCCGTCTATAGCGCCACCAAACTGAACATCCAAAGCTGGGAAGCCGACGAGTGCCCGCTCTGCAAGGAAGGCAAGCCCTACGTCAAGCCTGGCAGCAGAAAATTCTAAGTGTACGAATGACACACGCATTTTTTTTATATCTTTGCGACCGTTTTAAAAGACGATAATGAAGAATCCTAAAGTAGCAAGCAGATACGCCAAAGCATTGTACGACTATGCTAGCGAAAACCATGAGATAGAAGCCGTCCGGGATGAACTCCTTCAAATCATCCAAGTGCTGAAGGAGAACCAGGAACTGCAAATTGTATTGAACAGCCCTGTCATCGTGCCTTCCAAAAAGCACACCATCTTCACACAGGTTTTTTCAGACATACTCAGCAAGACCTCTTTTAACTTCTTGGATGTCATCATCAAGAAGAAGAGAGAGCCCGCTATTGCCACCATCTGTGAGGAGTACATCAAGCTGTACAATCAGGCGCACAACATCAAGGTTGCCAAACTGACCACCGCTCAACCGCTTAGCGAAGTGCTCGTGGACAAGATCAAAGGCATCCTGGAGGAGAAGACTCAAAGCACCATCGAGATCCAACAGGTGGTGGACCCCAGCATCATCGGGGGCATCCTCATCAAGTTCGACGACTACTTCATCGACGCCAGCATCCTCTCCAAAATCAACAAGCTGAGACAGGAATTCGCACACAACATTTATCAAGTTAACTATTAATTGCAAAAACATATATGGCAGAAATTAAACCATCCGAAGTAACCTCCATACTTCGTCAACAACTACAGAATGTAAATTTGAAGACCGAAATGGAAGAGACCGGCACCGTCCTCCTGGTGGGCGACGGCATTGCGCGTGTCTATGGCCTGCAGAATGTCCGTTCCGGCGAGTTGGTCACCTTCGAGACCATGTCTGGTTCCGAAAACATCACGGGTATCGCATTGAACTTGGAGGAAGACAATGTGGGTGTCGTCTTGTTAGGCGACTCCAAGAGCTTGAATGAGGGCGACATCTGCAAACGTACCGGCCGTATCGCTTCCATCAAGGTAGGTGAAGGCTTGTTGGGCCGTGTCATCAACACCTTGGGTGAGCCTATCGACGGCAAAGGTGCCATTGAGGGTGAGCTTTGCGAGATGCCCATCGAGCGCAAGGCCCCGGGCGTCATCTTCCGTCAGCCGGTGAAAGAGCCGTTGCAGACGGGCCTCAAGGCTGTGGACGCGATGATCCCCATCGGTCGCGGCCAGCGTGAGCTGATCATCGGCGACCGTCAGACGGGCAAGACCGCCATCGCCTTGGATACCATCATCAACCAGAAAGAGTTTTACGAGCAGTGCAACCCTGTATATTGAATATACGTAGCTGTTGGCCAGAAGGGCTCTTCCGTGGCCTCCATCGTGAAGACCTTGACGGAGCGCGGCGCCATGCCGTACACCATCGTGGTCACGGCCACCGCCTCCGACGCTGCTGCCATGCAGTTCTAC
>JAFYEU010000102.1 GCA_017544105.1 Bacteroidales bacterium | reverse complement strand
TACGGAAGCTAAGGTTGTCAACATGTTGAAAGAGAAGGGTATTGACAAGAAAGACCTTACCCGTGAGGAGTTTTTGAAATATGCTTGGGAGTGGAAGGAGAAACATGGCGGCATCATCCTCAAGCAGCTCCGCAAGTTGGGAGCCTCCTGCGATTGGGACCGCACCAAGTTCACTATGGATGAGGAGCTTTCCGAAGCCGTTATTGATGTGTTTGTAGATCTGTACAATAAAGGCCTCATCTACCGTGGCGTGCGGATGGTCAACTGGGACCCCAAGGCGCTGACGGCTGTCTCTGACGAGGAGGTCATCTATAAAGAGTTGCAGTCCAAACTCTACTACGTACGCTATCAGATTGAGGGTGAGCCTGGCGAGTATATCACCATCGCCACCACGCGTCCGGAGACCATCCTGGGCGATACGGCCATCTGTATGCACCCTGAAGATGAGCGTTACGCGAAATACAAGGGCAAGCGGGCCATCGTGCCGCTTGTCAACCGCTCCATCCCCTTGATTTACGATGAGTATGTGGAGCGCGAGTTTGGTACCGGTGCCCTCAAAATCACGCCTGCCCACGACATCAACGACTACAATCTCGGCATCAAGCATCATTTGGAGACCATCAACATCTTCAATGACAACGGCACACTTAGTGAGGCTGCGCAGTTTTTGGTCGGCATGGACCGTTTCGAGGCCCGTAAGGCGATTATTCCGTTGCTGGAAGAGGCAGGCAGCCTCGTGAAGATTGAGGACTACACCAACAAGGTGGGCTTTTCAGAGCGTACCAATGAGGTGATAGAGCCCAAGCTCTCCCTGCAGTGGTTTTGCAAGATGGAAAGTCTGGCCAAACCTGCCTTGGAGGCCGTCATGAAAGACGACATCCGTTTCTATCCCGACAAGTTCAAAAACACGTATGCCCACTGGATGGAGAATGTGAAGGACTGGTGTATCAGCCGTCAGCTCTGGTGGGGTCATCGCATCCCGGCCTGGCATTTGCCGAACCACGAGTTTGTGGTGGCTCACAATGCTGAAGAGGCGTTGCAGATTGCCCAAGAGAAATATCCAGACCTCAACTTGACTGCTGCTGATTTGAAGCAAGACGAGGATGTGATGGACACCTGGTTCAGCTCCTGGCTCTGGCCTCTGTCCGTCTTCGACGGCATCCGCCATCCTGACAACCCGGAGATCAACTATTACTATCCAACCTCCGCTTTGATCACTGCCCCCGACATCATCTTCTTCTGGGTGGCGCGTATGATCATGGCTGGTTTTGAGTGGCGCGGCACCATCCCGTTCAAGGATGTCTATTTCACGGGTACTGTGCGCGACAAACTGCATCGCAAAATGTCGAAGCAGCTGGGCAACTCTCCTGATCCTATCCTACTGATGGAACAATATGGCGCCGATGGTGTCCGTTTTGGCATGATGCTCAGTTCTCCTGCCGGCAACGACCTCCTCTTTGATGAGTCGCTGTGCGAGCAGGGACGCAACTTCAGCAACAAGCTGTGGAACGCCTTCCGTCTTGTCAAAGGGTGGACCATCGATCCGACGCTCCCGCAGCCTGCCCACTCCGCCACCGCTGTCCTCTGGATGCGCGAACGTATCCAGGAGGTGCTCGTCAAGGTGGAAGAATCTTTCAAAGACTACCGCCTCTCCGAAGCATTGATGGCCATTTACAAGCTGATTTGGGACGATTTCTGTTCCTGTTTCCTGGAGGTGGTCAAGGCAGCCTACTTGCAACCTGTTGACCAGAAGACCTACGAAGAGATCATCGACCTCTTTGAGACGCTGATGGAGATCTTGCATCCCTTCATGCCTTTCATCACTGAAGAGTTGTGGCATGAGCTCCGCGAGCGTCCCGCCGATGCCAGCATCATGGTTACCCCGATGCCTAAGGCAATGGGTGCGGTCAACCAGCAGCTGTTGGACGACTTTGCCAATGCCCGTGAGGTCATTGAGCAGGTGCGCCGTATCCGCTCTGAAAAGAACATCGCCAACAAACAGGCTCTCACACTGCATGTCCATAGCGACAAGGCAGCCGATGAAGGTCTGGATGCTGTCATCCGCAAGCTGGCCAATGTGGAACAGATCTGCCATGTGGCTCCGGATGCAGAGGTGAACGGTGCCTCCTTCATCCTCCAGAATGTCAAATATGCGGTGCCGCTTACAGGACTGGTGGATGCGGCTGAAGAGATTAAGAAGCTGGAGGCCGACTTGAAGTATGCGGAAGGCTTCCTGCAGGGGGTGATGAAAAAACTCTCGAACGAGAACTTCGTCAACAATGCCCCGCAGAAGGTGGTCGATATGGAGCGTAAAAAACAGGCTGATGCGGAAGAGAAGATCCGTTTGATCAAAGAGCAACTCTCCAAACTTCAATAAGATATGAAAGCTGCCTTCCGATATCTGCTCATCATGGCAATATGTTTGGTGCCTATTACGTTTATGCCTTATATTCCTGAACGTTTTCCCATCGTCATCGGCATTGTGCTGGCTGTGACCATCGCCTATTGGGGCAGCTATGCCTATATCGAGAAGAAAAGGAAACAGCAGGATCAGGACCGCTAGTCCGGCCAACACGCTGAATGAGAAAGATACTCTGTTATATCATCCTGACGACTCTCCTGCTGGTGGGTCATGCCCAGAAAAATGCCTCTGCGTTCAGATTCTGGGAGGACTCCCTGATTTCTTTGCGTGATCAGGTGATGCAGGAGCCGGATGAGACGACAAGGCTCTCCCTGAACGAGGATTTCATGTCGCTGCTCGAAGAGGTGTTGCAGATGCCCAACTCTTTTCAATTTGGCTGGGACTCTATCCACAACTTCGCGGTGCTGGCTTCCCCAGACAATCTCTTCAAAATCTTTACCTGGTACATCGTGAAAGCCAACCAGACAGTGGAGAATTTTGGCTTCATACAGGTCTATAACGAAGCCCGTAAAAAGTATATCCTCTTTCCGTTATACGACAAGCGGGCGGTCATTGACTTTCCCAAGTCGCTCATCGGCAACCACAACAAATGGTATGGGGCGGTGTATTATAAGATGATCCCCATCAAGGAGAAGAATGCCACCTACTATACGCTGTTGGGTTGGAATGGCAACAACCTGTTCACCAACCAGAAGATCATTGAGATTTTGCACTTCAACAAGGATATGACGCCGGTTTTCGGGGCGCGCGTCTTCAAGGGTTATCCCGAGCGCGTCACCCGTGTCATCCTGGAGTATTCCAAGAATGCCTCCCTGCATCTCAACTATGAAGAACAGCAGTACATGGTCAGCACGGGGAAGTTCAACCCCAAGACGCAGCAGACGGAGTATAAGCTCATCAACAGTCCGATGATCATCTACGATGAGTTGATACCCATGGAAGAGGGTATGGAAGGACTTGCGGCTTACATGGTGCCCGAGTCCAGTCTGAGCCAGGGTTTTCTGGAGCAGGATGGCCAGTGGCACTATATGAAGCGCGTGCGCGGCACCAACCCGGACAAGCCCAAGCCCACCTACCAGTACAGGCCGAGAGAGATTTACAAACCTTGAACTTTGACTTTGAACTCTTCTCACCCAACTTCTAACTGACAACTGAAAACTTATAACATATATGAACACATCTCTTTATCCCTTTCTGTTCGAGCCCATCTTCAAGGAGAAGATCTGGGGCGGACGTCGTTTTGCCACCGTCTTGGGCAAAGAAATTGGAGACATGGACCATTGCGGTGAGAGCTGGGAGCTTTCCGGCCTTATCGGCGACGAGTCGGTAGTGGCCAATGGCTTTCTGGCTGAAAACAACCTGAATGAGTTGATGGAGATTTACCTCACCGAGATGGTAGGGGAGAAAAACTACGAGAAGTACGGGTTGGGATTCCCGTTGCTTATCAAGTTCATTGATGCGCAGGACGACTTGTCGGTGCAGGTGCATCCTGATGACGACTTGGCGCAGCGCAAATATGGTCAGAACGGAAAAACGGAGATGTGGTATGTGGTGGATGCCGAGGAGGGGGCGGGCTTGTATGTGGGCTTCAAGGAGGCCGTCACTCCGCAGCAGTACGCGAAGGCGGTCGCGGAGGGCACGCTTGCCGCGTTGATGCGCTTCTATCCCGTCAAGCCCGGTGACACCTTCATGATCCCGGCGGGCACGGTCCATGCTATTGGCAAAGGCGTGCTCGTGGCCGAGATCCAGCAGCCTTCTGACGTGACTTTCCGCATTTACGACTGGGACCGTCTGGATGACGAGGGCAACCCGCGCGAGCTGCATACCGAGGAGGCCTTGGAGGCCATCCAT
This sequence comes from Bacteroidales bacterium, assembly GCA_017544105.1. Taxonomy (GTDB): domain Bacteria; phylum Bacteroidota; class Bacteroidia; order Bacteroidales; family WCHB1-69; genus F23-D06. Next base: position 11,214 of record JAFYEU010000102.1, on the reverse strand, counting down.
TTTGAAGAGAACACGGCCGACTTCCAAGTCCATTACACCCCGAAGCTGAACCGGACGGTGGAGTTGGTGCGTTCCCCCTACTTCAACACCAGTGTGCTGGTTTGTGACCAGCCCATCCAGAAACGCTATGGCGAGTTGGATTCCTTCATCATCTACATGTGCCTGGATGGCGATCTGGACTTGGTGTACGGCGGCGGGCGCACACGACTGAAGACTGGCGATGTGACCTTGGTGCCCGCCGCCATCGACATGCTCACCTTGGAGCCGGCCCGTACTTCCACCCTGTTGGAAATCCACTGTTGATGGAGTTCCGATTCCAACACTTCACCTTGGCGCATGACCGTAGCACGATGAAGATCGGCACGGATGCGGTGCTGCTGGCCACCCTGACCGACATCGGGCAGGCGCGTTCCCTCTTGGATATTGGCACTGGCTGCGGGGTGGTGGCCTTCTGTATGGCCCAGCGGATGCAGGCGTGGGGTGAACAAGCACGCATCTATGGCGTGGACCCCGACGAGTCCTCTGTCTTGGAGGCGCGGGCCAATGCTGCCGCCTTCCGGTTGCTGCCCGAGTCCTGCTTTCATTTTGAGTACATTACCATCCAGGCCTTTGCCCAACGAGATGAGATGCCCAGATTCGACCTCATCGTCTCCAATCCACCGTTTTACAACCAAGACCTCAAGCCCTCGCGGGAAGATCGCCTCAAGAGCCGTCACCGCGATGGACAGCTCCCTTTTGAAGCGTTGGTGGACAGTGTCGTGCGTCTTCTGGCTTCCGATGGGAAGTTCTCCATCATCCTGCCTCCGGTGGAAAGCGATGAGTTTCGGGATGTCGCGGCGGGCAAACTCTACTGCCACAAAACAATCGCTGTGCGCCCAACCGCCCGCAAACCCGTCTATCGTCATGTGCGGGAGTATAGTCTTTCACCCGACAGGATGGAAGAACCCTCCTTGTTGATTATCCGCGATGAAAAGGGACACTATACTTCCGACTATCTGACACTGACTCACGATTTTTTACGCCTGTAATCACTTCGAGCACAGCTGCCATATAAGTGACAACCCTCTCCAGAGTTATAAAAACAATTATATTTTCCAACTTTTTGTTTATTATTTACTATATGAACGTTGACGTTGAACTTTGACTATGAACATTGAACTACAGAGGTGCTCCTTCATTTCTTAGTTTCTTAACTTCTTAGTTTTTTAGTCTTTCATCGGGTTCATCACCCCATAGGGCACAACACGATGGAGCCCTCAACATTTCAACACTTCAACGCTTCAACATTTTTATTATCTTTGCACCTTCGTTTTGAAATTATCAATCCTAAAAATGTACCATATGAAAAAAGCATTTCTCCTGACTTGGCTGTGTAGTCTGCTCTGTATCGGCACTACGATGGCCTGTACCAACTTTATTATCACCAAGGGGGCTAGCAAGGATGGTTCTTGTATGCTGACCTATTCTGCTGACTCCCATCAGCTTTACGGTGAACTGTATTATCGTCCTGCCGCCGATCATCCCGTGGGCTCCATGATGAATGTCATCGAGTGGGATTCCGGCAAGCTGCTCGGTCAGATCCCGCAGGTGCCGCACACCTATTCCGTGGTAGGCAATATGAACGAATTCCAGTTGGCTATTGGGGAGACCACCTATGGTGGCATCAAGCAGCTGGAGGAGGGTCATGGTCTGCTCGACTATGGTTCTCTGATCTACATCACGCTGCAGCGCGCACGCAATGCCCGTGAGGCTATCAAGGTGATGGTGGAGTTGATTGCCCAATATGGCTATGCCAGCGAGGGTGAGTCCTTCTCCTTCGTGGATCCCAACGAAGCTTGGGTCATGGACCTGATCGGCAAGGGCGAGACCCTCTATGATGCCAAAGGCAAGGTGGCCAAAGAGTGGAGCACTGGCGCCGTGTGGGTAGCCCGTCGCATCCCCGATGGCTATATCTGCGGACATGCCAACCAGTCTCGTATCAGCACCTTCCCCATGCGCGATGGCAAGACCTCTATCACCAGCAAGGAGCTCAGCAAGATCTTCCTCCCCACCGTGGAGACGGTCTATTCTGCCGAGATTGTGGACTTTGCCAAGCTGGCCGGCCTCTATCCCAAGGATGGCAAACCTGCCGACTTCAGCTTCTGTGATGCATTCAATCCCATCGATTTCAGCGGTGCCCGCTTCTGTGATGCCCGCGTCTGGATGGGCTTCTACCGCTGCAACCCGGGTCAGATGGCCCAATATGAGGACTATGCCCGCGGTGACAACCTCAGCCATCGTATGCCCCTCTGGATCAAACCGGCCAACAAGAACCAGATTGATGTGCGCTTTGTGATGAACTTGATGCGCGACCACTATGAGGGCTCCTCCATGGACATGACCAAAGACCTTGGCGCCGGCCCATACGCCTGCCCTTACCGCTGGAGACCTATGACATGGTCATGCAATGGCAAAGACTATATCCATGAGCGCGCCACCGCTACGCAACAGACTGGCTTCACCTTCGTGGCACAATGCCGTAACTGGCTCCCCGACATGGTGGGCGGTATCTTCTGGTTCGGCGTGGACGACTGTGCCAGTTCCTGTTTCGTGCCCATGTTCTGCGGCATCAACAAAATACCGATGCAATACGCCGAAGGCAATGGCTCCATGGTCGAGTATTCCCCTACCGCCGCCTTCTGGACCTTTACCAAAGTCAGCAACTATGCCTATACCCGCTATAGCGATATGATCAAGCATATCAATGCAAAACAGGACTATTGGGAGAACCATTTCATCAAAGAGTCAACGAACTGTCCAGCAAGCTGGCCGATCTCTGCAAGTCTGATCCTGAGAAGGCCCGCATCCAACTCAACCAGTACTCCGCTCAGGCTGCCTCCAATGTGGTCAACGAGTGGAACCATCTGTTTGAATACCTGCTGGTGAAATATCACGATGGTAACGTCAAGAAAGAGGAGAACGGCAAATTCCTGACCAACGGAACAGCCAACCCGCAGGTTGTATTCCCTGACCAACCGGAATATCCGCAGAAATGGTACAAGATGATTGTCGATGATTGCGGAAACAATATCCAGGCCAAGTAATACGGGAATTTATCTAATAATAAGAAGCGTGCTGTGAACAGCACGCTTCTTTGATAAAATGCCTTCACTATTCTCTTGGATGGCATTTTAGAGGAAATGCAAACGCCTACTCTTCTGTAGGAGTGGTGCCTTCAAACCGCATGATCTCCTTGGAACCTTCCGATAAGATCAAGGTGTTTCCGTCAATGTAGAAATTGTTGATGGAAGCCTTCAAAGCCTTTAAGAAGGCTTTCTCTGTTTCCATATCTTTGCAGAGTTTCTTGGTGGCTCCAGAATACTCCATCTTCATCTTCTGCTTGTTCAGGTAATAGGTGCCCATGAATTCATTGCACCCCAAGTTGCCATGATAGCCACCATCCTCATCAAAGATGATGTAGGGCTGGACCGGCAGCTTCTCGGGGAGGGGGGTCTGCTCAATATCCACCAGGTTCCATTGGGTGCCACAAAGAGGCATGTCGTTGGAAGTAGCTTTTTTTGAGGTTTTACAACAGGTGAAACACATAAGGCCTACACATAAAATGAAGATGATTCTTTTCATTGTTCGGATTGTTGGGTTGAATATTGTTGGTTTATCTCTTCGATCAGATTGAGTACACGGTCTTTTCCGTAGCATGTTTCAGCGGAGGTAGCTATCATCAAAGGCATCTCTTCCCACTGTTCGGACAGCGCATTTTTCATTCGCTGCATATTGCCCTGCACCTTGCCGCCTGAGATCTTGTCGGCTTTGGTGAAGATCAGGGCAAAGGGAATCTCCCGCTCGCCGAGGCTGTTGATAAATTCCAAGTCTATCTTCTGCGGCTCCAGACGGGAGTCGATGAGGACGAAGACAATCTGCAGGTTCTCGCGTAATTGCAGATAGTCGGAGATCATCTTCCTCCATCTGTCGCGAACTGTCTTGGAGATGGTTGCATAGCCGTATCCGGGCAGGTCCACCAGATACCAGCTCTTGTTGATAAGGAAGTGGTTAATAGTCTGTGTTTTGCCAGGCTTTGAGGAGGTCTTGGCCAACTTTTTGTTGTTCACCAGCATGTTGATGAGGGAAGACTTGCCCACATTGGAGCGGCCAATGAAGGCATACTCTGGCATGGTTGCCGGCGGACATTTACGCCAGTCTGTGGTGCTTTGGATATATTCAGCCTGCTTGATGATCATAATTATCTTCTTGCCAACCAGCTATTCGGATTAACATGTGCATCGTTTTTCCATAGCTCGAAATGTAATTCATAGGTGTTGGTGGCGCTGTTTTTCGCCACTGTCCCGATGGTCTGTTTGGTTGTCACTTTGTCGCCCTTCTTCACCTTGACGCCGGTGACATTTTGATATACGGAGATATATTCACCGTGGCGGATCATGACCACCTTGGAGCCCATGATGTCCAGCACGGCCGTCACTTCCCCTTGGAAGATGGCCCGGACGGGTGTGCCGGCCTCGGTCATGATGTCGATGCCATGGCTCTCCACCGTCACGGAAGGCACGTCAGGATGTGGATAGTTGCCGTAGTCACCCACCTTGGCACCTTTGGCGACAGGCCATGGAAGGCTGCCTTTGTTGTTGATGAAGGAGTTGTTGAGACTCTTCTCCTCAGGGGTGAGCGTGATGGTTGCCGAACTCCTTGCAGATGTGCCGGAACTGGCAGAGGCCGTGGTGGTGCTGCTCTTCCCGCTGGAGGAAGCAGAACCGGTTTTTGCAGCTGACCCCTTGCTGCTCTTGGCATTGGCCGCCGCAATCTCCGCTTTGATGGCTGCTTGGATGGCCGCATCTATCTTCTTGCGCTCCTGCTGTTTTTTCTTCAACTCCGCACTCAACTGCTGAGACTTCTTTTTTAAAGCTTCCGCATTCTTGGTTTTCTGATGCCTGTCCTTCTCCAACTGCTTGATCTCTCTCTCCTTGCCAGACAATACATTCAGTTTCTGCCCTTTCAATTGGATGATCTCCTCGTTTTTCTGCTGCAACTCATCTCGGGTGCTGTTGATCTGTGCCACCTGATCGTGCATGCTTTTGGAAATCATGGCATAGTATCGGAGGCGATGGAACATCTGCCGGAAATTGTCCGCTGCCAAAATAAAGGTGATCTTGTCCATCAGCCTGCGATGGCGATAAGCCATGTAGACCATCTGCGCATAGTCGGTTTTCATATATTCCAACTTCTTCTGCAAAGTATTGATGGTCTGCTGGTTGTCTTCTTGTTGCACCTCTATCTGCAAGATCTCGTTGTTGAGGGTGGTGATATATTTCTCCCGGTTGTTGATCTGCTGTCGCAACACGGCAGCCTGCTGCAGGGAGGCTTGCTGGTTTTTCTCCGTCTTCTTCAACAGACTCTGCGTGTTGGCAATCTCTTTTTCCAGTTTTTGCTTCTCCTGCTTGAGCTGTGAACTGCTTTTCTTTTGCCCATAGACGGGAGAATAGGCGCATAATCCGAGGATGATGACCCACAAAAACAGCCATTTTGGAATATGTCGAGCGTGATATTGCATAATACGGGAATATTAAGGTTGCAAAGATACGTTATTGCCCAATGATTTTTTTATCTGATGAATTATTTTATAAACAGAATAACGTTAATTGACACCCGATATTTTTTATTATTTTTGCCACCTGAAAAAAAACACCGTCTTATGCTTAATGCCCGAATCTTCGTAGAAAAAAAACAAGGCTTCAATGTGGAGGCCGAGAGTCTGAAAAACACCCTGAATACCAATTTCAACTTGCATATACGACAGCTCCGTCTGCTGAAAGTGTATGATGTCTTTCACATTGAAGAGTCACTGCTTGAAAAGGCCAAGACGGTGATTTTCTCCGAACCTGTGACCGACAATGTCTATGAGTCGGTGGACTATGCCGGACATCCGTTTGTGGCGGTGGAATACCTGCCAGGTCAGTTTGACCAGCGTGCTGACAGTGCCATGCAGTGTTTGGCCCTGCTGGATCCCAAGACCCAGGCGGTGATCAAGAGCTCCACGCTCTATATTTTGGATGCCGACCTGACGGATGCCCAGTATCAACAGATCAAGAAATATTGTATCAACGAGGTGGAGGCCCGCGAGAAGAACATGCAGGTGCTGGAGTTGACGGAGACCCCCGAGGTGCAGGATGTGCCCGTTTATGAGGATTTCATCCAGTGGTCCCGGGAGCGCCTGCAGGAGTTTCGACAGACGATGGGATTGGCCATGTCGCTGGAAGATTTGATGTTCATCCAGACCTATTTCCGCGATGAAGAGCATCGCAACCCCACCGATACGGAGATCCGGCTGTTGGACACCTATTGGAGCGACCATTGTCGTCATACCACTTTCGAAACGGAGTTGACGAAGATCATCTTCAAGCCGTCAACCTTCCAGCAGCAGTTACAGGATGCTTACAATCAGTACCTTGCTTTGCGCAAGGAGGTCTATGGCGATCGGGAGAAGCCTCAGACCTTAATGGACATGGCTTCCATCAACGGCAAATATGAGCGCAAGGCGGGTAATCTGCCCGATATGGAGGTCTCGGAGGAGAACAATGCGTGCAGCATCTGCATCACCGTGGAGGTGGATGGCAAGAAGGAGCCATGGCTGTTGATGTACAAGAACGAGACTCACAACCATCCTACGGAGATAGAGCCTTTTGGCGGGGCAGCCACCTGTGTGGGCGGAGCCATTCGCGACCCGCTGAGTGGGCGCAGCTACGTCTATCAGGCGTTGCGCGTGACGGGTGCCGGTGACATCAACGCGCCCATCAGCGAGACGATTGAGGGCAAGCTGCCCCAGTCGGTCATCTCCAAGAGTGCGGCGGCAGGTTACTCTTCCTATGGCAATCAGATTGGTCTGGCCACTACGCACGTGCGGGAGATCTATCATCAGAATTACCGGGCCAAGCGTCTGGAGATCGGCGCGGTGGTCGGTGCGGCCCCGCAAGACCATGTGCGTCGCGAGCGTCCGCAGCCCGGCGATGTCATCATCATGTTCGGCGGTCGCACGGGCCGTGACGGCATCGGCGGTGCCACCGGGTCTTCCAAAGAGCATAACGAGAAATCCCTAGACACCTGCGCCGCGGAGGTGCAGAAGGGCAATGCTCCCGAAGAGCGCAAGATACAACACCTCTTCCGTCGTCCCGAGGTGACTCGTCTCATCAAGAAGTCCAACGATTTCGGCGCCGGCGGCGTCAGCGTCGCCATCGGTGAGCTGGCCGACGGCCTCATCATCGACTTGGATACGGTCAGAACCAAATATAAGGGCCTTAACGGCACCGAGGTGGCCATCAGCGAATCCCAAGAACGGATGAGCGTGGTGGTGGACAAACAAGATGTGGATCAGTTCTTCGAGTATTGCCGTCAGGAGAATCTGGAAGCCAACATTATCGCCTATGTCACCGACGACAACCGTCTTACCATGACGTGGCGCGGCAAGACCATCGTCAGTCTGAGCCGCGACTTCATCAACACCAATGGTGTGCGCCAGAAGACGGAGGCGGTGGTCAATGAGATCCCCGAGGATGTGTTGGCGGCAGAGCCTGTGAAGGGCAACACCATGCAAGAGCGTGTCATCAACTGTCTTACCAACCCCAACGTGGCCTCTCAGAAAGGCCTCATCGAGATGTTTGACGCCACCATCGGCGCCACTACCGTGCTGATGCCATTCGGTGGCAAACACCAGCTTACCGAGGCGCAGGCCTCTGTGCAGAAGCTGCCTGTATTGCACGGACATACCAATACCTGCTCCGTGATGGCCTTCGGCTATAACCCCTTCATCGCCTGCAAGTCGCCCTTCCATGCTTCCATCTTCGCCATCCTTGAATCGATGTCCAAGGTGGTGGCCACAGGTGCCGACTACAAGACCATCCGTTTCACCTTCCAGGAGTATTTCGAGAAGATGGCCGGCGTGCCCGAGCGTTGGGGCAAGCCCGTGGCTGCCATGCTCGGCTCTGTCTGGATGCTCAAAGCTTTTGAGTTGGCATCGTTGGGCGGCAAGGACTCTATGAGTGGCACCTTCAAGGATATGCATGTGCCGCCTACCTTCGTCTCTTTCGCGATCACTCCCGCCGATGCCCGACAGATCATCTCCCCGGAATTCAAGCAGAAGGGTAATTATATCTACTTCATCCAAAACAAGATAGAAAACAGTCTTCCCAATATCGACCAGACCAAGCGTATCTTTGACTTCGTTCATCGTGAGATAAGCCAAGGCCACATCTGTTCGGCTTTCACCCTGCAGTTTGGCGGCATCATGGAAGCTCTCTGCAAGATGAGCTTTGGCAACGACCTCGGCTTCAACATCCAGACGGACCTCAACCTGTTCGACTACGGCTATGGCAGTTTCGTCGTAGAGAGCACTACCCCCTTGGATGCCGAGTATGCCATCTTGCTGGGCAAGGTGGACGAGCAGTTCGTCGTCAATGGCGAGCAGATAGACAAGGCTGCTTGTTTGGCTGCTTGGCGTGGACTCTATGACCGTCTCTATCCGGAGATGTGTGCCAACGAGACCCAGTCGGTGGGCGAAGAGTTCACCTCCAAGATGGCCTCTGTCAAGACCGCTGCGAAGGAAGTCAAAGTGGCTAAGCCCAAGGTCATCCTGCCGGTCTTTCCGGGAACCAACTGTGACTACGATACGGCCAAGGCCTTTGAGGATGCCGGAGCCGAGCCGCGTATCTTTGTCTTCCGCAACCTGAACGAAAAAGAGATCAATGATTCTATTGACGAGCTGGCATCGGCCATTGAGGAGTCGCAGATTCTGGCCTTGTGTGGCGGTTTCAGTCTGGGTGATGAGCCTGATGGCAGCGGTAAATTCATTGCCAATGTCTTGAATCAGGCCAAGATAAAAGCTGCGGTGGAAAGACTCTTGCAACGCAAAGGGTTGATATTGGGTATCTGTAACGGATTCCAAGCATTGGTGAAGTCAGGCTTGCTGCCTGATGGCAAGATAGGGGAGGTCAATGCACAGTCGCCGACCCTCTACCGTAACAACATCAACCGTCACATTTCCCGTCTGGTGCGCACGCGTGTGGCTTCGGTCCACTCGCCGTGGCTCTCCTCTTTCCAAGTCGGGGATGTCCACACCATCGCCGTCAGCCATGGCGAAGGTAAGTTCATCGTCACCAAGGAAATGGCCCAACGTCTCTTCGAGAACGGACAGGTCGCCTTCCAGTATTGTGACGAGCAGGGTCGTCCTACGATGAATCCCATCGACAACCCCAACGGCTCCTTCTATGCCATTGAAGGTATCGTTTCCCCTGACGGTCTGATCTTGGGCAAGATGGGACATAGCGAGCGCAAAGGCGAGAATCTCTTCAAGAATGTGGACGGCAATAAGGATCAGGATATTTTCCGCAATGCGGTAGAGTATTTCACGAAATAATGGAAACCCCAAGCCCCAATACCGAGCAAAACAGCCTGATAGAGCTGAGAGTGGAAGATGTGTTGCCTTCTCCGCAAACCACGGATGCCTTTTCCCTCATATTGCGGGAGCTCCGTGAAGAACAAGACGAGCAAGGCACCCATCAGGTTCCCACGAACCGCTACATTTCCATCATCATTGGCCAAAGTGAGGCGAGAGCTATACTGGTGGAGCTGAACAAGTTGCCCACGCATCGGCCCCTGACTCACGAACTCTTCCATATACTCTCGCTCCATACTCGCTGCGACTTGCTGATGGTCAACATTATACACTTTGAAAACGGAGTCTATTACGCCGATATGGTGATGCTGAATCATCAGAATGACAAGACTATCCATATCGATGCACGACCGTCGGATGCCATCGCATTAGCTCTGAAGTTGGGGGTGATGATCCACATCCGCTCCGACATTTTTGAGGAGAATTATCAGGAGGATGCAAAGGAGCAGAAGGAGGATGAGCGTTTCTTGGATGCCATGAGGGAGGATATGGACGAATCCAGTAAGCGTCAACAAGAAAGGCAGTCGCAGGAGGAGGAATTTCGTGTTGAGTTGTCGGAGATGTCCAAGAAGGAGCTGCTGGAACTGTTGGATGCCGCGGTGGACAGCGAGGACTACGAACTCGCGGAGAAGATCCAGCAGGAGCTTGACAAGCGGGGGTGAGTTGTTATTGGCACTGGAAGCAGGCCGCGGCATGGTTGGTGGTCAGGAACTGGACTACCGCATAACCGTTGGCGTTTTCTCTATAGAAGTTAACTCTACCACTTTCCGTATGGGAAGAGTTGTCTATTTCGTAAAAATATTGGTACCAAATGGGATATTCCGCCCAGTCAATGTTTTGTGCTAAATACCGGTCTTGTTTGTCCCACCAAGCCGTTGCAAAATCATCGGGGTCGAGGGGATATATATGCAAAACTGAATCTGTAGGCAAAAAGCCATAAGATTCTTCGGGCATTGCCAATCTTATCAAGGCTTCATCATGGGTAGGATACATCTCTTTGAAAGGAGGTTTTTGTTGATATTCCCACAAAAGTGTGCCTGAATTCGCATTCCGGATGACAAGTTTTGTGGGGAGAACATAATCCATAATGACTTTGGCCTCCCTTGGCTGAATGATGACGGGGTCTCCAAAAATTTTCTCTTCATGGTTAATCCAACCTGAAGTGTGGTTGTTGTTGTAAGGAATGTAGTAGCATTGCACTTCGATAGGATAATCCAAAGTGTTTAGCAAAAAGGTCTCGACGGGAAAAGGAATTTCCATATACCCAAATGTATCATCTGGATATACACAGATGCATGAAATTGTCAAAAAGGCAAGCAGACATATAAATAGATGGATAAGTTTTTTCATGATATTTTTTTTAATAATATATTTGTTGAATAACATATTCATCTGTTTCTGAAATTGAAAAATTATATCCAAAAGGATCGCCATCTAGCTTCACCATGGTATAAACAGAACTGTTTTTCTGATAAGCGGTGGAGCGATAGAGCATGATGGAGTTGAAGTCAAAAGAGGAGTTTTTCAGAGAGGCGGGATGCAGGTCTTCATCCTTTTCGCATCCGAAAAAGGAAAAAGCAAGGGGGGTGCGAAACCGATAACGGGGATAAATATTTTCATAGCAAAAAGCAGATCATAACAGAAAGCAAAAATAACAAAAATCTAATATGACCACACCTGAAACAAATAGATGTTCAGGAAGTGGGATCTCCGCGTTCATCTGCGTGGTCTGCGGGAATATTTTGAGGGTTTGCACAGCTCCT
>JAFYEU010000017.1 GCA_017544105.1 Bacteroidales bacterium | reverse complement strand
CCTTACAGGCGGCCGGCTCCGGCGTCATCGTTTCCCCGGATGGTTATATCCTGACCAACAATCATGTGGTGGAGGATGCGGTGAAGGTCACCATTACCCTCTATGACAAGCGGGAGTACACAGGAACCGTAGTGGGTGCAGACCCCAAATCTGATTTGGCTCTCATCAAGATCGATGAGACCAACCTGCCCTATTTGCAGTTTGCCAATTCCGATTCTGTCCGCTTGGGCGAGTGGGTGTTGGCGGTGGGCAACCCGTTGTCGTTGCATACGACTGTGACGGCGGGCATCATTAGCGCCAAGGCCCGTCAGCTCTCCTTGTCCCGCAACCGGACGACGGAGGAGTCCTATCTGCAAACGGATGCCGCCATCAATCCGGGTAATAGTGGAGGCGCCCTTGTCAATGCGCAGGGCAAGCTGATCGGCATCAACTCCGCCATCGCCTCCGGTGACGGCTACTTCACGGGCTACTCCTTTGCCATCCCCTCCAATATCGCCAAGAAGGTTTACCACGATCTGAAGGAGTACGGCAAGATGCAGAAAGCTTACATGGGCCTCTCCATGATAGAGATCAATGCGGAGACGGCCAAAGAGTATAACCTGTCGGAGATCAAGGGCATCTATGTGGCGGATGTGGACGAGAAGGGCGCTGCCATCCAGAACGGTTTGCAGGAGGGCGACGTCATCCTCTCCATAGAGAATGTCCCGGTCAACACCTTCGCTGAGGTGCTCGGCGTGCTCAACACCAAATCCCCTGGCGACAAGGTCCGTGTGACTTTCCAGCGTAACGGGGAGAGAAAAACACAGACTATCATGTTGTTAAATGAAAACGGAACGACAGAGATAGTCAAATAATCCATCAAATAAAATATACTGTATTATCCATGCAACAATTAAGAATTTACAAACAGATCACCAATAGGCAGACGGAGTCTTTGGAGCGCTTTCTGGCGGATGTCAGCAAGGAGCCGATGATTACGCCGGAGGAGGAGGTCGAGTTGGCCCGCAGGATCAAGGCGGGAGACGAGGCGGCCTTGGACAAGATGACGCGTGCCAATCTCCGGTTTGTCGTTTCGGTGGCCAAGCAATATCAGAACCAGGGCTTGAGCATCCAGGATCTGATCAACGAAGGCAACATCGGGTTGATCAAGGCTGCACAGCGTTTTGATGAGACCCGCGGTTTCAAGTTCATCTCTTACGCGGTGTGGTGGATCCGGCAGGCCATCATGCAGGCCATCGCCAACCAGTCCCGTATTGTGCGACTGCCTCTCAACCAGGTGGGCAACATCAACAGAATCAAAAAGGTGACGGCCCGGCTGGAGCAAGAGTACGGACGCATTCCCACGAACGACGAGATCGCCGAGGCCATGAGCCTGTCTGTGGATGCTGTCAACGAGTTGAAGCGTGTCAGCTCCCATGTCCAGTCGTTGGACTCCCCCATCTCCCCCGATGACGACACCACCTTTGTGGAGACATTTGTGCACCAGCAAAATCAGGAGGACACGGACACCATCATGATGAAAGAATCGCTCTCCATGGAGGTGCGTGGCCTTTTGGAGACCATCCCCGAGAAAGAGCAGCAAGTGCTGAAACTCTGCTATGGCATCGATGCCAACTATGAGCATACCATGGAGGAAATTGGCATCGTGTTAGGCCTTTCCCGCGAGCGTGTGCGCCAGCTGCGCGACAACGGGCTTAAACATCTGAAACAGAACAGTTCCAACAACCTTAGATCCTATCTTTAAATGAAACATCGACTGTACTATCTCCTGCTGGGCATGTTGCTGGTGTTGTCAGCCTGCCGTCAAGCCAATCCGGAAGCCCCTAAGCCGCTGGGCTATTTCCGCCTCGACCTCCCTGAACGCCAGTATAGTAGGGTGGACACGACACTGCCTTTCACCTTTGAACAGTCTGACCGGACCAAACTGGTGATTACCCAGCACGCACATGGCAACTGCTGGGTGGACATAGACTATCCGGACTTGAATGCCACCCTTAAGATGACCTGCCTGACCATTCCCTCACCCGACAGCCTGCGTAACTTGATATACAGCGAAGAGAAGATGGTGAAGTTCCATTATCAGAAGGCGGACGATGTGGAGTACTCGGTGGTGCGGGATGAAGATGCGCACCTGTGGGGACAGATTTATGACATCAAAGGTAAAGAGGTGGCCACCCCTTTTCAGTTCTGGCTTACCGATAGCACCCGACACTTTGTCAGGGCCACCCTCTACTTCAACTTCACCCCGAATAACGACTCCCTGCAGCCGGTTATTGATTATCTGCGTGAAGATGCCCTGCATTATATCAACACCTTTGAATGGAAGTGAGTATGAGGAAAAAGCTACTTTTCTTGTTTCTTGCCTTTACGGTCTTTCATTTTGCTGCACGGGCCCAAGACACCATCCGGATGATGCAGTACAATCTGATGTATTACACCAACAGCTCCGGCATCTCCGATTGCAATTCCACCACCAACAATCTGAATGTCAAAGATGCCGCCTTGAAGACAATTTTCCAGTATGTTAAGCCTACGGTACTGTGTGTTAACGAGATAGGACCATCCATGACATACGTCAACCGGATTCTGGACAATGTCATCAATACGGATGGGGTGGACTACTATGGGCATGGATTGCTGACCAACTATTCGGGCGGCAACATCGCCAATATGATTTACTATGACACGCGCAAGTTGACCTTGTGTAACAATTATTATATAAGCACCTCGTATCGTGACATTAATGGGTATCGATTCTACTATAACTCGGCCGAGCTTGCGGAGGGAGATACGGTCTTCATGACCTTCTGGGTGGCGCATCTCAAGGCGGGCAATGGCTATGAGGCGGTTCGCCGAACGCAGGTGCGTCAGCTGCTGTCGCGTATCGAGAGCATGGGCATGCCTGGCAACTACGTCTTCTCTGGTGACTTTAACATGGTGGGCGCCGAAGAGCCTGGCTACCAGGAGCTGGTGAACTATGAGAACAGTCTCTACTGTTTTTACGATCCTATCCAGCAGGAGGGGCATTGGAACAGCAACGCCCAGTATGCCGCTTTCCATACCCAGTCCACACGCACGTCCTCTGACGGCTGTTTTGTGACGGGTGGCTTAGATGACCGTTTTGATTTGGTGATGGTGTCACCGTACCTCTATTATGGCAGTATGGATATGCAGGTGATTCCCGAGAGTTACCATGCTTTGGGGCAAGATGGCCACCGGTTTAATGGCAGTGTCACGAGTCCCCAAAACAACAGTGTCCCGAGCAATGTGGCTGCGGCGCTCTATCAGATGTCGGACCACCTGCCCGTCATCGTTGATTTCAAGCTGAACGCCACCACCGGCATCGCTGATCGGGAGAACCGCTTTCTGATGAGCGTCGTGAACCCCGTCCGTGACCAGTTGCAGGTATCCCTCCAGGTGGAGGAGGAGAGTGTGTTCACCTTCGAAATCTACGCTGCCAATGGTCAGCTTTTGAGTTCCTTCGAACAGCATCTTTCCGAGGGAAGGCAGCAGATCACCCATCCTTTTGATCTCCCGCACGGCATATATGTCTTGAAAGCCACTAATGAAAAGCATCAGCAATATATTCAGAAAATAGTTCGATAGGATGCGTTGTATCCTAAAAAAATATATCTTTGCACTTCATTATTAACCTATAAAAATCTATTTATTATGGCTGATATGACAGAAAAAAACGTAGAACCTGTAGTGAATCGATATTCTGATGAAGATTTAGCTGAATTCAAGGCTCTTATAGAAAAAAAGATAGAAGATGCCAAGAAAGCTATGGAGGTATATCAGGAGGCTTATAGTGGAGTAGGCAATGACACATCCGACACGGCTCCCACGTTCAAGAATATGGAAGAGGGCAACCAGGTGCTGTCCAAAGAGGAAAACAGCCGTTTGGCAGGCCGTTTGGACAAGTATATCGCCAACTTGGAGGCTGCACTGGTCCGTATTGAGAACAAGACCTATGGCATTGACCGCATCACGGGTAAGCTCATCTCCAAGGAACGCCTGAGAATTGTGCCTCATGCCACGCTGGATGTCGATTCCAAACTTAACGAAAAGCGGAAATAACCGGTGGATAAGCAGCGTCGTTACACGATAGTCTCTATCGGTGTCATCCTTGCATTGATTGTGATTGACCAAATCATCAAGATCTTGGTCAAGACCCATATGTGCATTGGGGAGACCATCCCGGTTATCGGGCATTGGTTCAACCTCTGTTTTGTGGAGAATGAAGGGATGGCTTTTGGTCTGAGTCTGGGCCACAACTTGGGCAAATTGTTTTTGTCGCTACTGCGCGTGGCCTTGGTCGTGTTGTTGTGCTGGTATTTGCATAAGCGTATTAAAGAAGAGAAGATGGATGGTTTGCAACTGGCCATCTTCTGTCTGGTGATTGCCGGTGCTCTCGGCAACATCATCGACTCGCTCTTCTATGGCCTTGTCTTCACGGAGAGCACTCCGTTGGAGGTGGCGAAGGCTTTTGCGGGTGGGTACGCTCCTTTGCTGTTCGGCAAGGTGGTGGACATGTTCTATTTTCCCCTCTTCCCAATACCGGAAGGCTTCCCAATATGGGGAGGCAGCTACTTCTTCCCGGCCATTTTCAATTTCGCGGATTCCTGCATTACGGTGGGACTTATCATGATGCTCATCTTCAACAAACGGTTCTTTGCAGAAGAGAAGAAGACTAGTCCAGATGCGGAGCCTGAAGTCATGGCTGATGCAGAGCCGGTCAACAAGGATTAACAAAAAGAAATAAATATTGGTTCAAAATATTAATAACAAAAAACATAACACTATGCGTTTATTTACATCCCTGAAGAAAAGCTTTTTGCTGCTGTTGGCAGTAGCATTCAGTGCCACCACCTTCGCGGTGAACCCTCCCGATGAGGGCATGTGGCTTCCTATGTTCATCAAGAATTACAACTATGCAGAGATGCAGCACCTGGGTTTGCATCTGACTCCTGAGCAGTTGTATGACATCAACAACTCTTCCTTGAAGGATGCTATCGTCCAATTGGGCGATGGTTTCTGCACAGGTGAGATGGTGTCTCGCGATGGTCTGATGTTTACCAACCATCACTGCGGTTACTCCTCTGTGGTGGAACTCTCCACCGTCGAGCACGACTATCTGACCAATGGTTTCTTTGCCATGAGCAAGAAAGATGAGCTCCCCGCCAACTTCCATGTCAACTTCCTCGAGAGAATGGAGGACGTGACGGAGATCGTGCTGGCCGATGTGACCACCAAGATGACGGAGAGTGAACGCGAAAAGACCATCAAGGCTGCCGTGGAGAAACTGAAAAAGGAAAACTCCGAGAACAACCGTTACAAAGTGGTAGTGAAATCTTTCTACGAAGGCAATGAGTATTACATGTTCATCTACACCACCTATGAGGATGTACGTCTCGTGGTGGCTCCCCCGAGTGCAATCGGCAAGTTTGGTGGCGACACCGACAACTGGATGTGGCCGCGCCATACTGGTGACTTCACCGTATTCCGTATCTACACGGCTCCCGACGGTTCTCCCGCCAAATATTCTGAGGAAAATGTGCCTTTCCACCCGAAACATTTCCTGCCCATCAGCTTGAAAGGCTATCAGCCCAACGACTACACGATGATCTGGGGTTATCCTGGCACTACGGAGCGTTTCATGACCTCCTATGAGGTGCAGAACGCCATCGACATTACCGGTCCTGCCATCTATGAGCCCTTGGATGTGATCCTCCCTGTTATCAGCGATGCCATGAATGCCGACCCTGCTGTCCGCTTGCAATATGCTGACGATCATGCCAGCTTGGCCAACACCTGGAAAAACCAACATGGTATGGTTTCCAGCTTGAAAGCCTTGAAAGTTGTGGAGACGAAACAGAAACAAGAAGCCGAGCTTACCAAGTGGATCAACACCAATGAGTCCCGCAAAGAGAAGTATGCCAGCTGTCTGGGCGATATTGAGAAGGCTTGCAAGAATATCGATGGCAACGCCTTGAAGACGGTCTATGCCGCCAGCTTGAGCCTTTCCTCTTCTCCCACCTTGTTGGCCGCTTTCCGTTTGCAGAATGCCATGACCCTCGCCAAAGGGGAGAAAGCATACAAGGATGTGAAGATTGATCAATTGAAGAAAGGATACAAAGGCTATTGGGATGATAAGGATCCTCAAACGGAGGCTAAGATCATCATGGCTACGATGGATGCTTTCCATGGTGTTCCCGAGAGCTATCGTCCTGAAGTGACCGAGATGTTGAACAAGTATTACAAAGGAAGCAGAGACAATTTCGAGAAGGCATTGGCCAACTCCATTTTCATCTCTCCTGACAATTTCGAAGCTTTCTTGCAGAAGCCGAGCAACAAGGTGCTGGCCAACGACCCTGTGGTGCGTTATGCCAACCTGATCATGCCGGTCATTATGAAGAACCAGGGTGTGTTTGCCACCATGAACGAGGTGGATGTGCCGCGTCGTCAATTCATCGCCGCTTACAAAGAGATGAAGAAAGACACCCCGATTTATCCGGATGCCAACTCCACCATGCGTTGCACCTATGGAACGGTCAGAGACTACTATCCGGCCGATGGTGTGCATTACAACTACTATACCACCACCCAAGGCATCTTGGAAAAAGAGATCCCTGGCGATCCTGAGTTCGATGTCCCTGCTCGACTGAAACAACTCATCCTGAACAAGGATTTCGGTCAATATCTGGATAAGGATGGCTCCATGCACGTCTGTTTCCTCTCCAACAATGACATTACCGGTGGTAACTCCGGCAGCCCGATTATGAACGGCGACGGCGAGCTCCTGGGCTTGGCCTTCGACGGCAACTATGAGGCGCTGAGTAGCGATATCGTGTTCAACACGGAGTTGCAACGTTGTATCAACGTGGATGTCCGCTATGTGCTGTTTGTCATCGACAAGTTCGGTGGTGCCGGCTATCTGCTCAACGAGATGGACATCAGAAGATAATCTGCTCATTGCAGAATCCTATAAGGGTGGGGAAAGCAATTTCTCCACCCTTTTTTGTGGGCGGAAACCGTATGTCCAAAGAGAGCGGCGTTAGCCGCGAGCAAATCCGTTTGTTCTTTCACAACGATTTCACCGGGAAGTCGAAGAAGGTGTCGGGGTAGGGTTCATTGAGGAGGGTGAAGTGCCACGATTCGGTGCCGATGGCCTTGAAGCCGTGTCGGGTCATGGCGTTGCGCAGGATCATTCGGTTTTGGTACTGCTGTTCGGTGACGTACTCGTGGCGTAGCGGGTGCGACCGAGGATCGAGCAGGTCGAAGGTGCCGCCCATGTCCACATCCTGGTTGGTGGTGAGATGGACGATGGTGAGATCCACCGTGGAGCCGCGTGCGTGTCCGCTGCGGCTGCTGATGTAGCCTTTGTGGAAGAGTACCGACTTGGGCAGGTTGGGGTAGAAGTCAGCCTTCATCAGGGTGTCGTTCAGGTCGGCGGCCCAGCGTCTGAAGTGCCGCACCGCCCTCATGGGCCGGTAGGCGTCATAGACCTTCAGCCGGTAGCCCTGCTGCATCAGGTCGTCATTGACCGCCTTGAGCGCGACGGCCGCCTCCCGGGTGAGCAGCGCCACAGGCTCCTCGTAGCCGTCAATACGGGTGCCCACAAAATTGTAGGAGCTGTAATAACGGATCTCTTGGAGGATCTCCGGAGCCACCTCTGACAGCATGACAAACCCCGCATTCTCAGCCGAGACATTGTCCGTTCTTTGAATGGTACTATCACGATTCGCCAGCGTGCTGTCGGTGTCGGAGACCATTCCGAGAGATCTCTCCAAGGGAGTCTTTTCAATGGGGTGCGGATGATTCGAGCGGTGATAATGTCTCCACCACCATCCGCCTGCTACCGTCATAGCCAAGAGCAGCAGACACCATCCAAGCCAAACCGGAAATTTCTTTTTCATAGACCCATTGTCTTCGCGGCGGCAAAGATAGTGGAAATTCGGCTACCCTAAGCATCTTGTTAATCTATTTTACTATAAGTTTTACCATCAATCTGTTAAAGTTATTTTTTTACAAGCGCTATTTTTTTAGTATCATCAACCAATCTTTTTTTTACCTTTGCGCTTTCTTAATTTATAACCTTAAATTTTCAAATTATGGATTTAACGAATATTATCAAAATGCTCACAGGTAACAACCTGATTGGGGAAATCAGCAAGAAGTTCAACATTGATTCCAGCAAGATCATTGCGGTCATCAAGGCTGCCATTCCGAAGTTCCTAAGTGCCATGCAGAAGAATGCTTCCACAGCTGCCGGTGCCTCTGCCTTGTCTCAGGCTCTCAACAACCATGCAGGCCAGGCCCTCGGCTTGAATATTGAAGACGGTATGAAGATCTTGGGTAAGGTCTTCGGTGGCAATCTGTCCTCTGTTATCTCAGGCCTTTCCTCTCAGACGAGCACTACAAACGACCAAGTATCCAATATTTTGGCTTCCATCGCCCCCAACTTGTTGTCTATCCTTGGCAAGAACCATGGCTCTGCTGGCAGCAATATCGGCAATGTGCTGGGCTCTTTGCTCGGTGGTGGCAGCGGTTCTTCTTCCGCTTCCGGAGCCGGCAAGATTCTCGGTGGTCTATTTGGAAAGCTGATTAAGAAATAATTCTTTGATCAGAGTTTGGCAAGACATGAGGCAGTTGCTCTTTCTGTTCGGATTGTGTGGTTGTCTTGTTCAATTGAATGCACAGGTCACGGTTTTCTTCTCAAAGCCTGGCGGCTTTTATGCGGAGAACGACACCTTGTCCATCCGGGTTGAAGGTGATGAGCGCCAAACTTGTCAGATACGTTACACTCTCAACGGTAGTCTTCCTACCGTTGGGAGTTTTTTGTATGAGCACCCTTTGCCGTTAGATCAGCGGCTCTATTCTCGCTCCTGCATCTACAAGATTCCGAATACCATAGAAGAATACCGTACACCCCTGCCGGAGGATGTGGAGCGGATTGTGGTCGTCCGGGCGGCGGCTTTTGACCAACAGGGTCGACGCTGTTCCAGTGTTGCCACCGCATCTTACGTGCTGCCTTTCTCGTCGGGCAGGACTATAGCTTTGCCTATTGTCTCCTTGTGCGTGGATTCCATGGATTTATTTGACCATAAACAGGGTGTCTTCATACCGGGTGACTCTTACGATCCGGCCAGGCCCTATGTGACCGGTAATTATTACTTCTCCGGTCAGGCCCATGAAAAGGAGGGATATGTGGAGTTTATTGAGGGACATGAGATAGAGGCGCAGGAGTGTGGCGTGAGAACCCACGGTGATATTGGGCGGCGTTATGCGCAGAAAGGTCTTTCGTTATATGCCCGCAAGAAGTATGGGAAGAAAAAATTCTCGGCTTTTTTTGACGATCCGGACCTTCGCTGTAAGCATCTAGTGTTAAGGCCTTTTGCGTGTGCATGGACCCCAGCGGGCTTCCAAGATCATTGGTGCCAGCAGCTGGCGAAATCCTTCAGCTCTTTTTCCTCGCTGGCCTCCCGCCCAGTTGTCCTGTTCCTCAATGGTGAGTATTGGGGAATCTACTTTTTGGAAGAAAAGCCTGACGAGCACTTCGTGCAGGACCATTTTGGCATAGACGACAAGCAGGTCAGGCTCGTACGCGACTGGGCCGGTCATAATAAGAATCTCGATTTTGACAGTGCCTTTGTGGCGCTGATGGACTGGCTTCAGCATGCCAATTTGGCAGATGACCGCCAATATCAGCAGTTGTGTCGTTGGGTGGATGTTCCCTCTTTTACCGATTATGTGCTATTTGAGACCTATATTGGCAACCGTGACTGGCCATCCAACAATATGCGTTGTTGGTCGGCTCTAGGTTCTCCGTGGCGTTTTGTTTTTTTTGATGGCGATGCAGTACGCAATGGTGAATATGAGGCCGTGGCTCAGGCCTTGTATAGTGGCGATAGTTTGACATGGCCCACCTCTGCTGAAGCTACGTTGCTGTTGCGTCGGCTCTTGGATAACCATGCTTATCGTGTTTACCTTGTGAACCGTATGCGGGAGATGGCCAAGGAACTTGCTTTTACCCGCCATTCCTCTCTGCGCCGTCAGTTTGACCGGATGGTTGTCACCCTAAAGCCCGAGATTGCCAGTCAGTGTGCCCGCTTTGGCTTTCCCAAGAGTGATCGAAGGTGGCAGCATGCCGTGAAGCATCAGAAGAAGTTTTGGAAGCATCGAAGCCGTACCTTTCAAAAAGAGTGGATAAAGGCCATCAATAAGCGTTATGGGGAACATTTCCCAGTGCGTCGCTTCCCATGGATCATAGTCATCCCCTTAGCTCTTTTAGCCATCATGGCGGGAGTGGCCATTCCAAGATTGCGTTGCGCAAGACGTGCTGCGTAGCTTTCGTCATTTTTTCTTATTTTTGCGCCATTATTGTATAAAAACACCAAACACATGAAGATCATCGGTATTACAGGCACCTTGGGTGCGGGGAAAGGCACGTTGGTTGACTATCTGATGGAACATTACGGATACCAGCACTACTCGGTGCGGGGCTATCTGATTGAAGAGGCTGAGCGGCGGGGTTTACCCCTCAACCGCGATACCTTTGTGGTGGTGGCCAACGACTTGCGTGCCACTCACAGTCCCTCCTTTATCACGGACGAGCTCTACAAGCAGGCCGAGGCCGCAGGCACGGACGCTATCATCGAGAGCGTGCGCACCCCAGGCGAGGTTCTCTCCCTCCGTCAGAACGAGCACTTCCTCCTCTTTGCCGTTGATGCCGACCCAAAGATCCGCTATGAGCGCATCGTGCTGCGTGGTTCCGAGACTGACCACGTCTCCTTTGAGACCTTCCTTGAGAACGAACAACGCGAGATGGACTCCACCGACCCCAACCACCAGAACATCGGACGCTGTATGGAGATGGCCGACAAGGTCTTTCTGAACAACGGAGACTTTGAAGACCTGTACCGACAGGTGGAAGAATACTTTAAAGAGTTAGGAGTTGAGAGTTAGAAGTTACAAGTATTCCTTGAGCAGCCCCGTCAGGGGCAAGATCCCGGTAGAATATCAGTTGTCAGTTTAACATTCCTTCTTCGTCACATAGAACGTGAACTGCTCGTCCATCCGTTTTTTGAAACGATAGAGCACCACGAAATAGAGGAAGGTGCAGGCGAGGCTTACCAACACGGGAATCCACTCTTTGTCGGTGAGCAGGAAGGTGAGCAGAAAGGAGGTGAGGAGCACCACAAAGGGCATCAGGTAGCCTAACACCACCGCTTTTCGTCCTGCCGACGACTGGAGATTCAGCGTGACGACATCTCCAATGGTAAAAGTTTGGTTATAGGGATTCTGAGCTTCTATCAGTTCCTGTTTCTGTTCAGAGGGCATGCAGATGCTCTTGGCGCGGCACTGGCCGCAGGCGGAACTGATGGTGATCTCCACCAATAAGCGTCCGTCCTCTATTTTCCTGACGATGCCGTCACGGCAGATTGGTTGTGCTTCCATAATCTATTCAAAGAGGTTTTTGAACATCTCCTCCACGCGGGCAATGGGGATCAGTCGGAGGTTATAGTCTTTG
>JAFYEU010000101.1 GCA_017544105.1 Bacteroidales bacterium | reverse complement strand
TCCGCGAGCTGCTGGGTGCCCACATCGACGGCCACTACCCTACTCGCCCCGTGTTGCAGCGCACAGTCGGTGAAGCCGCCCGTGGAGGCGCCCACATCCAAGATGCGTAGACCGTCCATGGATAGCTCGAAGTCTTCGATGGCCTTCTCTAGTTTCAGGCCACCCATGCTGACATACTTGTTGAAGATGTCGATCACCTCTACCTGCATGGAGTCATCCACCTCCAAAGAAGATTTAGAAACCAAACAGCCATTCACCTTGACTGTATTGTGGCGAATGGCGGTTTGGGCTTTCTCCCTCGATGGGAAGAGCTGTTTTTCTACCAGATATTTGTCGAGTCGCATAGCAGTGACGACTTAGCGTAAACGGTCGGCGCTTCTTACCAGCGCCTCGTCTTTCTTGATGAAGCGGTTGGCTAAGTAGAGGCATGCGGCTTCTATGACAATCAAGATGATCAGCAGGATCTGGTTGGCAAAATGGAATCCTGTGATGGTCTCTCCACGCAGGGAGAAGAATTTCTTGATGATGACGTCCGGACACAACCACAGCATCAGCATCAGGGCGATCAGATAGACAATCATCGTGACGGAGACGATATTGCTTTGACGGACGCGGTTTTTGAAGGAGAAGAGCGCAATGGCGCAGAGTATAGCGCAGAGGGCCAGCAAGAAGGCCAGGTAGTAGAGTCTCATGACTGCGACACCGTCGGGGATGTTCATCTTTACGCAGAGCGTATTATATATGTATTGTGCATTGGAGGTGTCAAAGATGCCAATGGGGAGGAAGATCAAAACGATAGGCACGATGATGCCTACAAGAAGAAACAGGGATTGTATTCTTTGAATCATAATAATCAGTTTTTTGTGATGTTACTCTTTATTACCAACGGTTTTGCTTAAGATGAAAGGCGGGAATTTCTGCATTTTCTTGCCCACCGTGAATTTGGGGGAGAATTTGATTTTCACGTTGGAGGGATCTCCATTCCCGTAGTCTTTCAGGTTCTTGGCAAACTTCACCAGGCTGTTCAGCTCGCCCTCCTGATTGCGCAGGATCTTCACCAGGTCAACAGCGATGGGCACCTTGATGGGGGTGGTGGCATTGGGTCTGATGATGATAGACTGGTCGTCGGAGGTGCCGGTGGCTACGGAGGCATTGTCGATGAGCAGCTCGTAGTCGTAGGCGATCATCTTGGCATCGCGCGGGGTGCTGTTCTTCACGTTGACTTTGACGTTGCAGCCTACGCGGAAATCCTTGTTTTTGATGGCGGTGGCGGCTGATTTAAGGTCGTTGATGCTCAAGTCGGAGACACTTTTGATATTGCTCATGTTGATGCCGGCCCAGGTGATGTCGGTGACGCCGTCCAGGTCGAAGGAACAGCGCAACAGGTTGACCACCTTGGAGAGTCCGCAGCTGCTCACGGCCACGGCGACACAAAGCATAGTGATGTAAATAAGGCTTTTGTGAAACTTTTTCATTGATTTAAATTTAAGAATGGATAAGGCGACCGTCTTGCAGTTGGATTTTGCTGTCAGACAAGGCGGCCAATTCCTCATTATGGGTTACGATGACGAAGGTCTGCTTGAACTGGTCCCGCAGTTCGAAGAAGAGCTGGTGCAGTTTGCGGGCGTTGTCGGTGTCGAGGTTGCCGGAGGGCTCGTCGGCGAGGATGATCTCGGGTTTGTTGACGAGGGCGCGGGCCACGGCCACCCGTTGTTGCTCGCCCCCCGACAGCTCGGAAGGCTTGTGGGTGATCCGCTCCTTGAGATGCAGGAAGTCGAGCAGCTCCTCCGCCTTCTTCAGCGCCTCCTTCCGGGAGAGCCCTGCGATCATGGCCGGCAGGGCCACATTCTCCGCGGCCGTGAACTCGGGCAGCAGATGGTGGAACTGGAAGACGAAGCCGATGTGGCGGTTGCGGAAGTCCGACAACGCCTGGTCCTTGAGGCGGCTGATGTCGGTGCCTTGGATGACGACGGACCCGCTGTCGGCGCGGTCGAGCGTGCCGATGATGTGCAGCAACGTCGACTTGCCGGCACCGGACGGGCCGACGATCGTCACTACCTGACTGTCCCCTATCGACAGGGATATCTTCTTCAGGACCTTCAGGCTGCCGTAGGATTTCTCGATGTCCTTAACCTCGATCATATAATCCGTTCAAAAACAATGTAGAGACGCAATGCATTGCGTCTCTACATTGTGAATCATTATTTCTTCTCGATTTCGGCTGCCAATCTTGTGGTCAACAGCGGAACGATCTTGTTCAGGTCGCCCACGATGCCCAGGTCGGAAACCGTGAAGATAGGCGCGAATTTGTCTTTGTTGACCGCGATGATGAAATCGGACTCTTCCATGCCGGCGAGGTGCTGGATGGCACCGGAGATGCCGAGGGCGAAGTAAAGGTCGGGGCGCACGGTCTTGCCGGTCTGACCCACCTGACGGTCGTGGTCGATGATGCCGGCGTCCACCATGGCACGGGAAGAGGAGACTTCTGCGTTCGGGAACACGTCCGCGAGGGCTTGCAGCTTCTCGAAGCCTTCCTTGCAGCCTACGCCGCGGCCGCCGGAGACGAGCACCTTGGCATCGGCGAT
>JAFYEU010000016.1 GCA_017544105.1 Bacteroidales bacterium | reverse complement strand
GCGCACGGCGGCAAGTTTGTAGGCAAAGTCGAATGATGCCATGTGCTCCATGCCCTTGCCTGATTCGGGCAGTACGCTGCCTGCCTCCCACTTGATGAAGTTGATGTTGCCGCCCTTTGAGATCAGTTCTTCTGCAAGCCGCAAGATACGAAATGCGTCATTTCCCAAGTGGAAGAAAAACAAATCTAACCCGGCTTCTCAATCTTTAGACTGCAAACAGCATAGACAATAATCATCCAACCTGCAGCGTCCTGACGTCTGTCATTACTTCGCAAAGATAAACGGCATCTCGCTACCGGCCTCGGACAAAGTGGCGACCATGGTTGAGCAAAGAGTGTAAGCCATCGTATATAAACAAGGTGCAGAGAGGAACCGGAAGACAGCATGTAAATAATCTTCCGGTTTCTTTCGTTTATCTCATCGTTTCTTCGTAATTTTGCGCCCGAATATGGACAAAGCCCCATTTGTATTGGGGTGCCAAATGAAAAGAAACATGAAAGTATTAAAATTCGGCGGAACATCCGTTGGTTCCGTAAAAAGCATTCTTAGTTTAAAACGCATCGTAGAGACCGAGGCCCGTCATCAACCCATCATCGTGGTGGTCAGCGCCCTCGGAGGTATCACCGACAAACTCATCGCCACATCGCAGTTGGCCCTTAAGGGCGATGAGAGCTATCGCGACGAATTTCAGGCCATGGTGGACCGGCATCACAAGATGATCGACACCATCATCACCGAACCCCGCAAGCGCGAACAGCTTTTCTGGACCATTGACTCTCTTTTCGAGCAACTGAAAAGCATCTATTTCGGTGTCTATCTGATTCATGATCTCAGTGAGAAAACCCTCGACGCCATCGTCAGCTACGGTGAGCGGCTGAGCAGCAACATCGTGGCCACCCTCATCAAGGGAGCACGGTGGTATGATGCCACCAAGTTCATCAAAACCACCCGCAAGGGGGGCAAGCACACACTGGACAGCGAACTGACCAACACCCTGGTCAGAGAGACCTTTGCCGAACTGCCCCGGGTGGCTTTGGTTCCGGGCTTCATCAGCAAGGACCGCGACACCGACGAGGTGACCAACCTCGGCCGCGGCGGAAGCGACTACACCGCCTCCATCCTCGCAGCGGCTCTCGACGCCGAGATCCTGGAAATCTGGACGGATGTCGACGGTTTCATGACCGCAGATCCCAAGGTCATCAAGACGGCATACACCATCAACGAACTGAGTTATGTGGAGGCCATGGAGCTCTGCAACTTCGGCGCCAAGGTGATCTATCCTCCCACCATCTATCCCGTCTGCGTCAAGAATATCCCCATACTGGTGAAGAACACGTTCAACCCTACCAGTCCCGGCACCATCATCAAGGAGAAAGTCACCAATGACAGCAAACCCATCAAGGGCATCTCCAGCATCAGCGGCACTACCCTCATCACCGTGACGGGTCTGTCGATGGTCGGTGTGATCGGTGTCAACAGACGTATCTTCTCCGCCCTCGCCGCCAACGGCATCTCCGTATTCATGGTGTCGCAGGCGTCTTCAGAGAACTCCACCTCCATCGGTGTGCGCGACATCGACGCCGACTCCGCCGTGGAAGTGCTCAACAACGAATTTGCTAAGGAGATCGAGACTGGCGCCATGTTCCCCATGCACGCCGAGAGCGGTCTCGCCACCATCGCCATCGTGGGCGAGAACATGAAGCACACCCCCGGCATAGCCGGCAAGCTCTTCGGCACCCTGGGCCGCAGCGGCATCAGTGTGATAGCCTGTGCGCAGGGCGCCTCGGAGACCAACATCTCCTTCGTGGTGGAGAGCCGGCTGCTGCGTAAGTCGCTCAATG